>NZ_JBHWJZ010000004.1:237474-363932 GCF_042731085.1 Streptomyces sp. NPDC059875 | reverse complement strand
GGTATCAACTAATCTGGCGTTGATTTTTGGCACGCTGTTGAGTTCTCAAGGAACGGACGCTTCCTTTGTACTCACCCTCTCGGGCTTTCCTCCGGGCTTTTCCCTTCGGTCTTTCGTGTTTCCAGCTTAGCAGATCCGATTTCCGTTTCCGCCACCCGCTGGAGCGGGCTGCCGGTCTGTTCTTCGCTTTCGCGTTTCCCTTTCCGGCGATTCCGACTTTATCAGATTCATTTCGGCCGACCTAATCGGTGGCTTCGTGATTCGAATAAGGAATCGGGGTGGCTCCGTGGAAATCAACTTTCCGACCGGAGCGAGAGAGAGTCTAGCTGCTGGCCTTCGAACTTGTCCAGTCCGAGGCAACCGTTTGAATCTACCTCCCCACGCCGACCGTGTCAACGGTTTTTGTGGGCGAAGAGGAGACTAGCAGGTCAGCGGGGTCGTCCGCACATCAGGCGGCGGTCGGCAGGGCGGCGCTGCGGTCGGCCTCCTCGACGTCGCCCGTGTCGCCGGCTCGGGCCGCGCGGCCGCCCAGGATGTAGACGTAGGCGAGAAATGCCAGTTCAGCAGCGACGCCGATGGCGATGCGCGCCCAGGTCGGGAGGCCCGACGGGGTGACGAAGCCTTCGATGAGGCCCGAAAGGAACAGGACCAAGGCAAGGCCGATCGCCATTCCCACGGCCGCGCGACCCTGCTGGGCGAGGGCGGACCGGCGGGTCATGGGGCCGGGGTCGATGAGGGTCCAGCCGAGGCGCAGGCCGGTGCCGGCGGCCACGAAGACCGCGGTCAGTTCGAGGAGGCCGTGCGGGATGAGCAGGCCCAGCATGATGTCGAGGCGGCCCGCGGAGGACATCAGACCGATGGCCACGCCGAGGTTCAGCATGTTGAGGAAGAGGATCCAGAGCACGGGGAAACAGAGGAACGCGCCGAGGACCAGGCACATGGCGGCGGCCTGGGCATTGTTCGTCCAGACCTGGGCGGCGAACGAGGCCGCCGGGTGGCTCGAGTAGTAGGTCTCGTACTGGCCGCCCGGGCGGGTCATCTCACGCAGTTCGGCCGGAGCGCCGATGGCGGACTGAACTTCGGGGTGCGTGCCGATCCACCAGCCGATGATCGCCGCGAGGAGCGTCGAGAGGACGGCCGTCGGCACCCACCAGTGGCGCGAGCGGTAGACGGCCGCCGGGAAGCCCGCCGTGAGGAAGTCGGCCACGTCGCGCCAGGAGGAGCGGCGGGTGCCGGTGACTGCGGCGCGGGCGCGCGCGACGAGCTGGGTGAGTCGGGCCGTGAGCATGGGGTCCGGCGCGCTGGACTGGATCAGCGAGAGATGGGTGGCCGTCCGCTGATAGAGGGAGACGAGTTCGTCGGCCTCGGCACCGCTGAGCTTCCCGCCTCGGCGCAGGAGGTGGTCGAGGCGGTCCCACTCGGCTCGGTGGGCGGTGACGTAGACGTCGAGGTCCATGATCGGCTGCTGCTCCAGGCACTGGGTGCGGACGGGTCCGTACTACTGCGGCGCACTGCGGGTCAGCTTGGCAGACTGTCGTACCGAGGGGTCGCGAAGGTCGGAGAAGGGTGGGCGCCGTGAGCGGGGTTGTGACGGGGGACGCCGTCGTACTGGGGTTGCAACCGGCGCGGCTGCCGAGCCGGGCGCTTGCGCTGTTCCTCGATCTTCTGGCGGTGTGGGCGGTCTACCTGCTGATCACGGTCGGGCTCGCGATGGCCACGGCCTCGCTGGACGAGGCCGCGCAGACGGCGATATCCATCGCGTCGTTCCTGCTGGTGCTCGTCGGTGCGCCGATCGCTGTCGAGACGCTGTCGCACGGGCGGTCGCTGGGGAAGCTGGCGTGCGGGCTCCGGGTCGTGCGGGACGACGGGGGGCCGATCCGGTTCCGGCACGCGCTGGTGCGTGGGGCGATGGGGGTCGTGGAGATCCTGATGACGTTCGGGGTCGTCGCCTGTATCGCTTCGCTGGTGTCGGAGCGCGGGCGGCGGATCGGGGACGTCTTCGCGGGGACGCTGGTCGTACGGGAGCGGGTGCCGTCGGTCGGCGTCGCCGCCGTGCCCCCTCCCCCGCCGTGGCTCGTGGGACGGTTCGCCGAGCTGGATCTGTCGGCTGTGCCGGACGCCCTGTGGCTGGAGATACGGCAGTACCTGACGCGGATGCGGCAGCTGGACCCGGCCGTGGGGAGGCGGCTCGCGGAGCGGCTGGCCGATGAGCTGGTCGCGCGGACCGGGACGCCTCCGCCGCCGGGTGTGCCCGCGGCGGCGTATCTGGCCGGGGTCGTCGGCGAGCGGCAGGCGCGCGAGGCAAGGCGGGCGTTCGCCTCGGCGGGGCAGGGCGTGGGCGAGCAGGTTCCCGGGTTCGTGGTTGCCGTCGCGCGGCCGGTGGGGCCGGCTCCGGTGGCCGGTGCGGACACCGTTGCTCCCGCCCGGCCCGTGGCGCCGCCTGTCGCGGCGTCCGACGAGCGTGGTTCCGGTCCGGCGACCGGGTTCGCACCGCCCGCTTAGGGCCAGACCGACGGCGGGGTCTCGAGGGCCTCGAGTTCGATGCCGGGGGCGGAGAGGACCACGTCGCCGGCGATGTGGAGCGTGTGCTGCTCCCCCGTGTCCAGGGCGTTGACCCGGTACTCGTCCACGATCAGACGGCCGTTGTCAGTGGCGTGCGTTTCACTGTTCACCAGGGCCCAGGACTGGTCGATCGTGAGGGGGGCGAGCACCGGATCCGTGAAGGCGAGGAGCCGGATGCGGGTCGCGGGGGATGCGGGGGTGAGACGCAGGAGTCGCGTGATCGCGACGAGGAACGCCGGTGAGGTGCCGGTGAAGGCATGGGCGCGCACGTTGCCTTCCGTGGCATGGGTGCCGGTGGGGTCGGTACGGACCCAGGTGACGCCGTCGAGGGCGGCGCCGCGGACCTGCCAGCTCGCGGCGTGGAGTTCGAGGCGGATGGGGCGGCCGAGTTCGTCGATGGCCAGGTCGACGGAGCCGGCGTGGTCGCCGGAGGGGGTGGTGGTCTGTGAGACGTAGCGCCAGCCGGACGGGCCGGGCGCGCAGTTGAAGTGCTCTTCACCGAGGGGGGTGTGATCGTGCGGATCATGGAGCGAATAGCGGCCGCGGGGCATGGGTCCTCGGGGTGCTTGCTGGGGCGATAGACGAGGCAGGCCCCCGGCACGGGGGTGCGGGGGCCTGCCTGTTTCCTCTACGGGTGCGTGGGACGGGTGTGCGTCAGTGCACGGGCGCCGTCGGTTCCGGCATCAGTAGCGGTAGTGGTCCGGCTTGAAGGGGCCTTCGACCTGGACGCCGATGTAGGCGGCCTGCTCGGGGCGCAGGGTCGTGAGCTTCACGCCCAGCGCGTCGAGGTGGAGGCGGGCGACCTTCTCGTCCAGGTGCTTGGGCAGCACGTAGACCTCCGTCGGGTACTCCTCCGGCTTGGTGAAGAGCTCGATCTGGGCCAGGGTCTGGTCCGCGAACGAGTTCGACATCACGAACGACGGGTGGCCCGTCGCGTTGCCCAGGTTCAACAGCCGGCCCTCCGACAGGACGATCAGGACCTTGCCGTCGGGGAACGTCCACGTGTGGACCTGCGGCTTCACCTCGTCCTTCACGATGCCGTCGATCTTGGCCAGGCCGGCCATGTCGATCTCGTTGTCGAAGTGACCGATGTTCCCCACGATGGCCTGGTGCTTCATCCTGGCCATGTCCGAGGCCATGATGATGTCCTTGTTGCCCGTGGTCGTGATGAAGATGTCCGCCGTCTCCACCACATCGTCCAGGGTCGCCACCTGATAGCCGTCCATCGCCGCCTGCAGCGCGCAGATCGGGTCGATCTCGGTGACGATGACGCGCGCACCCTGGCCGCGCAGCGACTCCGCGCAGCCCTTGCCCACATCGCCGTAGCCGAAGACCACCGCCGTCTTACCGCCGATGAGAACGTCGGTGGCGCGGTTGATGCCGTCGATAAGGGAGTGGCGGCAGCCGTACTTGTTGTCGAACTTCGACTTGGTCACGGCGTCGTTGACGTTGATCGCCGGGAACAGCAGAGTGCCCTCGGACATCATCTCGTAGAGACGGTGGACACCGGTCGTGGTCTCCTCCGTCACGCCACGGATCTCGGACGCCAGCTGGGTCCACTTCTGGGGGGACTCGGCCAGCGTGCGGTTGAGCAGGGTGAGGATGTGGCCGTACTCCTCGGAGTCCGCCGTCGACGGGTCCGGGGCGGAGCCGGCCTTCTCGAACTCGACGCCCTTGTGGACGAGGAGGGTGGCGTCACCGCCGTCGTCCAGGATCATGTTCGGGCCGCCGGTGGGCGTGTTCGGCCAGGTCAGGGCCTGCTCCGTGCACCACCAGTACTCCTCCAGTGTCTCGCCCTTCCAGGCGAAGACCGGGACGCCGGCGGGGGCCTCGGGGGTGCCGTTCGGGCCGACGGCGATGGCCGCGGCGGCGTGGTCCTGGGTGGAGAAGATGTTGCAGGAGGCCCAGCGGACCTCGGCGCCGAGCGCGACGAGCGTCTCGATCAGAACGGCGGTCTGCACAGTCATGTGCAGGGAGCCGGTGATGCGGGCGCCGGCGAGCGGCTGCTGCTCGGCGTACTCGCGGCGGATCGACATCAGACCGGGCATCTCGTGCTCGGCCAGCGTGATCTCCTTGCGGCCGAAGGCGGCAAGGGAGAGGTCGGCGACCTTGAAGTCCTGCTGGGTGGCGGCAGTCGTCATGACTGGGCTGCTCCTCGTGTATCGGGTTCGAGGGTCGGTCGGGGCGCCTGACACCGCGATATGACGTAGCGCGGGCACACGAATGCCCGGGTACTCCCGCGGTGCAGTCGTCGGAGGCCCTCTCTCCCTCGGCCGGTCCGTGCGGACCGCCCGACCGCCATCAGCAGCGACGTCTGGCTGGTCACGAATCTACACCGATCAGTGCGGCGACCCACAGTCCGCCAGGTTCCGGGATGGGTCGGTTCCGGCCAGGTGCTGGCCGTCGGGGTGGCCGAGGGCATCCAAGACCCTGAGCGGCTGATCGAGCAGGTGCGGAGCGCGCCGGTGCAGCCGGCGGCCTTGGGGCGGCCGCCGAGTCGCCGAGCGGCGGCGGTGTCGGCGGAAAGGAGCGGAGCCTCGCGTACAAGGCGCTGATGAACGGCGTCTCGTACATGATTCCGTTCGTCGTGGTCGGCGGGCTGCTGATCGCGATCTCGCTCGCCATCGGCGGACACGCGACCCCCGACGCCCTGGTCATCCCGGAGGACTCCTTCTGGATGGCCGTCAACAACATTGGTGTCATCGGCTGCGCGGGCCGGTCGCGGGGGTTCCGGGAGCGGCTGCTGGAGGCGGCTGATGAGGACGAGGTGCCGCGGGTGCTGGGGGAGATCCGGTAGCCGAGCGACGATAAGGGGCCCGGGGTCGTGGTGACCCCGGGCCCCTTGGTGCCGGCTCTGGCCTCGGCGCCGCTCGTCGTGGCGTTGTGCCCACCCTCCCCCAGCCCAGCGGGGCGAATGCCCACAACCAGGCGACGCACGTCAGTGGCCCGGCCCGCCCGGGAAGCCCGTCAGCGGGCGCGCGCCGCGAGGGGGGCGGTTCAGTGGACCGCCGGGCCGCCCGGGGACTTGGCCGGGTTGGTGCCTGCTGCTGCGGCCGACTCGCTGTAGACGTCCGGCTCCAGGTAGATGACCCGGGCGATCGGGACGGCGGCGCGGATGCGCTCCTCGGCCGCGTTGATGGCGGACGCGACCTGGGTGGCCGTGTCGTCGTGCCGGACGGCGACCTTGGCGGCGACGAGGAGTTCCTCCGGGCCGAGGTGGAGCGTGCGCATGTGGATCAGGCGGGTGACCGTCTCGCCGTCGACGACCGCGTCCTCGATCTGCTTCACCTGGTCGGTGCCGGCGGCCTCGCCGAGCAGCAGCGACTTGGTCTCCGCGGCGAGCACGATCGCGATCGCGATGAGGAGGACACCGATGCAGACGGTGCCGATGCCGTCCCAGACGCCGTTGTCGGTGACGAGGGCGATGCTGACGCCGCCGAGGGCGAGGACCAGACCGACGAGCGCGCCGAGGTCCTCCAGGAGGACGACCGGGAGCTCGGGCGCCTTCGCGCGGCGGACGAACTCCTTCCAGGACAGGCCGCCGCGGATCGCGTTCGACTCCTTGATGGCCGTACGGAACGAGAACGACTCGGCGATGATCGCGAAGATCAGGACGCCGATCGGCCAGTACCAGTCCTCGATCGGGTGCGGGTGCTTGATCTTCTCGTAGCCCTCGTAGACGGCGAACATGCCACCGACCGAGAAGAGCACGATGGAGACGAGGAAGGCGTAGATGTACCGCTCGCGGCCGTAGCCGAAGGGGTGCTGCGGGGTCGCCTCGCGCTGCGCCTTCTTGCCGCCGAGGAGCAGGAGCCCCTGGTTGCCGGAGTCGGCGAGCGAGTGGACGCTCTCGGCCAGCATCGAGGACGAACCGCTGAAGAGGAACGCCACGAACTTGGCTACCGCGATCGCGAGATTCGCGGCGAGTGCCGCCACGATCGCCTTGGTTCCGCCTGACGCGCTCATGGGTGTACGTGTTCCCTTCGTCGATGCTCCGGCTCTGTCGCCGCCATACGGCCGGTCATTGTTGCATCAGGCCACGACCGTGGCGCGAAAGACCGATCCCGTACCGGACAGTTCGGTCGTTTCGCCTGCCGGGACGAAGACCGACTCGCCCGGGGCGAGCGTCACTTCGCCCACCTCGGGCCGGCCCGCGACGGCGAGCAGGATCTGCGGCGTGGGGGCGGTGACGTCGGTGGGCGCCGCGCCCTCCGCCCGTACGAAGCGGGAGAGGCGGAACTCGTCGATCGGGGTGTCATAGACCTCTTCGCCCGACGGGGAGGCCTCGGGGCGCAGGACGGCCGGCTCGGCCGGTTCGAAGCGGACGACCCGCAGCAGCTCCGGGACGTCGACGTGCTTGGGGGTCAGTCCGCAGCGCAGCACGTTGTCGGAGTTGGCCATGATCTCGACGCCGAGGCCGTCGAGATAGGCGTGCGGCACCCCGGCGCCGAGGAAGAGGGCTTCGCCGGGCTGGAGTTGGACGGGGTTGAGGAGCATGGCGGCGATGACGCCCGCGTCGCCCGGGAAGTGGTGGGCGAGGGTCGCGTACGGGGCGTGGGCACCGCCGAGGCGGGCGGCGGCGGCGGCGGCCTCGGTGACGGTGTGCGCCATCTCCTCGCGGTCGGCGGTGAGCAGGGCCGTCATGACCTCGCGCAGCGCGTCCTCTTCGGGGTGGGCGTGCAGCAGATCGACGTACGGCTTGAGGGAGTCGACGCCGAGCGCGGCGATGGTGTCGGCGGCCTCGATCGGGTCGCGGAAGCCGCACAGCCCGTTGAACGGCGTGAGGGCGCAGATCAGTTCGGGCTTGTGGTTGGCGTCCTTGTAGTTCCGGTGCGGCGCGTCGATCGGGACACCGGCCGCCTCCTCGGCGGCGAAACCGGCCTTCGCCTGCGCGAGGTCGGGGTGGACCTGGAGGGAGAGCGGGGCGCCGGCGGCGAGGATCTTGAAGAGGAAGGGCAGGTGCGGGCCGAACTTCCCGACGGCCGGGGCGCCGAGTTCGCGTACGGGATCGGCGTCGATGACCTCGTTGAGCGGTCCGCGCTCCGTGCGGGACGGAGCGCCGGGGTGGGCGCCCATCCACATCTCGGCCTGGGGCTCACCGGTGGGGGTGGTGCCGAGCAGTTCCGGGATGGCGGTCGTGGAGCCCCAGGCGTAGGGGCGGACGGTGTTGTCGAGGCGGTCCATCGAACGTTCCAGCTTTCCTCGGTGCGGGAGTGGGTCGGCGGAGTGTCTCAGCGGGCGGTGTCCGTGGGGTGTCTCAGCGAGGTCCGGTGGGGGACGGCGAGGTGGGTCGGTGAGGTGCGGTCCGGTGGTGCGGTCCGGTGGTGCGGTCCAGCGGTGTGGCGGGCTGTCGGTGTGGTGCGGTGTGGTCCAGTGGTGTGGCGGGCGGTCAGTGCGGTGCGATGCCGGCCGAGGCCAGGGAGAGGTAGACGGCGGCGAAGTCGGTGACGGCGAGCAGTTCGGCGAGGGTCTCCAGCTCTCCGCCCTCGTCCGGCTCCAGCTCGCTGATGGCCGTGCCGTGGCTGAGGGCCAGCTCCCGGGCGGCGGGGGCCGCGGTCAGGCCGCCGGCGTCGGTCGGGCGGTCACGCAGCAGCACGACCCGGGCGCGCAGGGCCTGCGCCTCCTCGACGCGGTCGCGGAAGAAGTCGTCGGGGTCGGCGCCGGCGGCGTAGTCACCGGCGAGCAGCACGCCGTGGGCGGGCAGCGCCTCGGGGAGTTCTGCGGCGAGCGCGGGCAGTCCGGCCAGTTCGGCCAGTACGGCGGCGAACCGGCGGCCGACGGGGCCCGCGGCGTCGCCCTCGGTCCAGATCAGCGGCAGCGAGTCGGCGAGTTCGGCGGCGAGCGTCTTGGCCGGGTTGCTGTGCGTGGCGATCGCCGGCCCGCAGCGCTCCGCCGTACGGTCCAGGCGGTCGGCGACCTTCTCCAGCATCTCGGACGGCGCCTCGACGAGGCCGAGCCGGTCGAGCAGCGCGAGGAGTGGGGTGAACAGGGCCCACAGGGAGCCGGGGCCGGCGGCGAGCTTCTCCTCGTACTCCTCGGCGCTCTCGTGCGGGGCCATCGCCATGGGCACGAGCAGTCCGCGGGGGCCGCTGACGGCTTCGGCGAGCGGGGAGCTCTTGGGGGCGACGGCGACGACGGAGATGCCGCGGCGGTACGCCTGCCCGGCGAGGAGGGCGAGTCCGGGTTCGGAGCCGTCGGTGGTCGGGATCAGCAGCAGGTCCACGGAGCCGGCCCAGCCGGGCAGGGCCCAGCGCAGGGCGCCGGCGGCGGGGGCGACGCCGGTGGGCTGGAGGCGGATGACGGGGGCGGCGGCGCCGGCGAGGGCGCCGACCAGGTCGGCGACGCCGGCGGCCGCGGTGCCGGGGCCCGCGACGAGGACGGTACGGGGCCGGCCCTCGGGGCTGAGTTCGGCGATGCCGGCCTCTGTGGCGTGGCGGGCGGCGGTCCGTACCCGTGCGCCGGCCTCGGCGGCGCCGCGGAGGAGGCCGCGGCGGTCGGCGAGGGCGAGGGCGTCCGGTGCGTCGAGGAGGGTCTCGTCCAGCATGGGGCCTCCGTGGCGGGGCGGGTTGCTGTTGTGGTGCGCCCGGCCCTCGGCCGGGCTTGTTCTTCCACCCGCACCACCCGTGCGGATGAGGACACAGAGGTGCGGGTCTTCCCGTGCGTGGTACCCGCCGTCGGCGGCTGCGGACCGTCCTACGCGGGGCGGCGGGCCTCGTCCACCAGGAGGACGGGGATGCCGTCGCGGACCGGGTAGGCCAGGCCGCAGTCGGTGCCCGTGCAGATCAGTTCGGGGGTCTCGGCCGCCGAGCGGTCGTTCAGCGGCGCGTGGCACGCCGGGCAGGCCAGGATCTCCAGGAGGCCGGCTTCGAGCGGCATGAGGTTTCCCCTTCGAACAAACGGTGGTGGTGCTGCCCTTTGGGCCAGGTCAGCCTACCGCCGGGGGACGGGGCGCGCGGCTCGGCCGCACGCGCCGTCCCCCGGCGGGGAGCGGGTTTCAGTCCGTCGCGCGGACCAGTGCGAGGACCTCGTCGCGGATCTTGGCCATGGTGGCCTCGTCGCGGGCCTCGACGTTCAGGCGGAGCAGCGGCTCCGTGTTGGACGGGCGCAGGTTGAACCACCAGTCGTCCGCCGACACGGTCAGCCCGTCCAGCTCGTCGAGGGTGACGCCGTCCTGGTCCGCGTACGTCGTCTTGACCGCCGCCGTACGGCCCGCCTGGTCGGCCACCGTGGAGTTGATCTCGCCCGAGCCCACGTAGCGGTCGTACGAGGAGACCAGCGCCGACAGCGTGCCCTCCTGGCCGCCGAGAGCGGCGAGGACGTGGAGCGCGGCGAGCATGCCCGTATCGGCGTTCCAGAAGTCCTTGAAGTAGTAGTGCGCGGAGTGCTCGCCGCCGAAGATCGCGCCCGTCTTCGCCATCTCCTCCTTGATGAAGGAGTGGCCGACGCGGGTGCGGACGGGCGTGCCGCCGTTCTCGCGCACGACCTCGGGGACGGACCAGGAGGTGATCAGGTTGTGGATGATCGTGCCGCCGGGGGTCTTGGCCAGCTCGCGCGCGGCGACCAGTGCCGTGATCGCGGACGGGGAGACCGCCTCGCCGCGCTCGTCGACGACGAAGCAGCGGTCGGCGTCGCCGTCGAAGGCGAGACCGAGGTCGGCGCCCTCGGACCGGACGCGCGCCTGGAGGTCGACGATGTTCGCCGGATCGAGGGGGTTGGCCTCGTGGTTCGGGAAGGTGCCGTCCAGCTCGAAGTACATCGGGACGACGTCCAGCGGGAGGCCCGCGAAGACGGTGGGGACGGTGTGGCCGCCCATGCCGTTGCCCGCGTCGACGACGACCTTCAGGGGGCGGATCGCGGTGAGGTCGACGAGCGCCTTCAGGTGGGCGGCGTAGTCGTCGAGCGTGTCCCGCTCGGTGATGGTGCCGGTGGTGGGGGCCGCCGCCGGGGCGCCCTCCTGCGACCACCGCTCCACCATGATGCGGATCTCGGACAGGCCGGTGTCCTGGCCGACGGGCGCGGCGCCGGCGCGGCACATCTTGATGCCGTTGTACTGGGCCGGGTTGTGCGAGGCCGTGAACATCGCGCCCGGCAGGTCGAGGCTGCCCGAGGCGAAGTACAGCTGGTCCGTGGAGCAGAGCCCGATCAGGGTGACATCGGCGCCGAGGCGGGCCGCGCCACGGGCGAAGGCGTCCGACAGGCCCGGCGACGAGGGCCGCATGTCGTGGCCGACGACGATCGCGTCCGCGCCCGTCACCCGGACGAACGCGGCGCCGAACAGCTCGGCGAGCGTCTCGTCCCACTGATCCGGCACCACCCCGCGGACGTCGTACGCCTTCACGATCTGCGACAGATCAGCAGCCACGGAACAACCCTCCTGAATCCTCAAGCCTCGGCACGCGTTGCGGCGCGTGTACGGCGCGTGTGCGAAGGCCCAACCTACCGGGGGTCGCCGAGGAGAGGGCAGAGCGCCTTGGCCCGTCAGGAGTGGCCCGTCAGGAGTCGGGGGAGCGAAGGACGCGCAGATGTCCGCGGCGTCCGACCTCCATCGGGTCGCCGCCTCGGCCGCCGCCGCCCTTGCCGCCGGCCTCGGCCGCGCGCTCCTGGGGGCGCGCCGCTTCCCGTACCGCGTTGGCGAGGGCTTCGAGGTCGTCGCCGCTGGGGCGGGCCGGGGCGGAGCCGTCGGAGAGCCGCACCACCTCCCAGCCGCGTGGGGCGGTGAGGCGCTCGCTGTGTTCGGCACACAGGTCGTAGCAGTGGGGCTCGGCGTAGGTGGCGAGCGGGCCGAGGACCGCAGTCGAGTCGGCATAGACGTACGTCAGTGTCGCGACGGCAGGGCGGCCGCACGCGGTGCGCGAACAGCGACGTACAGGGCTCACGACGTTGGACGGTACCGCACTCTTGAGCGGGCCGCGACGACTCTCCACCAGGTCACTCCACCGTGTCGCGGTGTGACGTCGGACACGGGACCGTTCCGGGCGCCCGTCCTGACCTGCGCGTAAGGAGGGGAACGGGGGTGGGGACGGGAGCCGATCCGGACAACGCTCGGCAGCATTCCGGTCAACCACGGCCAGATGGCCGATCGCGGGGGCCTACGGAAACGAGCCCGCGCTTGGCCGGAACGTTCAACTATCGACAGACCGGGTCCGGCCGGTATCGACGTGGCTCGTGTGCGCCACGGTCGGCGGGCACCGAGGAGAGTTACGCTGCGTCAGTGATGGACAGTCCTGTGCCGCCGAACCCCTCGTCCCGTCCGGCCGAGCCCCACGCGGCGGAGTCCGGTCCGGTTCCGGTGGAACCGCGGACGCGCCGCCGCGACCGCCACGGCCGCGGCATGCGCGGGCCGGTCGCCCCGCCGCAGGTGCCGTTGTCCGCGACCCGGGCGGACACGTTCCGCGATCTGGTCCTGGACTCGGTGGAACGCCTGGAACGGCGCTGGCCGCAGCTGGCGGACGTCGAGTTCATGATCCTCGACGTGCCGCCCTCGGTGCCGGGCGAGTCGGTGCCGTTGGGCGGGGCCGTGCCCGCGGAGAAGGGCGGGCCCGCCCGGATCGTCGTCTACCGGCGGCCGGTCGAGATCCGCTCGAAGAGCCGTGACGAACGGGCGCTGCTCGTCCACGAGGTCGTGGTGGAGCAGGTGGCCGAGCTCCTGGGCCTCTCCCCCGAGTCGGTCGATCCCCGGTACGGGCAGGACTGACCCTCTTTCGGGGGAACGACTTCGGGGGAACGACGGCCCTCGACGACGGCCCTTCCGGGATCGTCGTCGTCGTCGGCGCCCCCGCGTTCGGCCGTCGGCGCCCCCTGCGTTCAGCCCTCGGCGCCCTCCGCGTCAGTCGTCCAGGACCGAGAGGTCCTGCTCGGCGGTCGGGACCTGGACCGTGCCCCGGTCGTCCGTCAGCGTCTGCACCGTGAACATTTGGACGCCGTCCTGCGGGAGCGCGAGGGTGCGTCCGGCGTGGACGGGCCCGCCCGAGACCGGTTCGACCGTCAGGGCGTAGGAGCCCTTGAGGCCGGCCGGGACCAGGTCGGTCACCTTCGTCGTCGTCCCCGCCTTGACCGTGACGGTCTTGGAGACCGGCGTGCCGCCCTCCGTACCCGCCGAGGCGGAGACCTTGACCTGGGCCGTGGCGCCCGGGGCGGTGAGCGTCAGGATCGAGCCGGCCGAGCGGTTGTCGACGACGGTGGCGCGGGCGGTGATCGCCGCCGTCGCCGGGATGAAGGCGACCTCCTGCTTGTCGCCCTTGCCGCGCACGACGCGCAGGGCGGCCACGAACGGGGTGGCCTTCTTCGCGTTCGACGGGGTGAGCAGGAGGGCGCCCGCCTCGCCCCGGGTGAGGTCCGGCAGTTCGACGGACGCGGTCATGCCCGACTTCACGTGCAGGGACTGCGCGCTCGCCGGGACGATCGTGCCGGTCTCGCCGACGAGCTGGATCTTCAGCTCCGCGTCGTCCTCGCCGGGGGCGTACGCCACGAGGCGCACCGAGGTCGCGTCAGCCGGGATGCCGGGCAGGACGGCGGTGCCGGCGGGGTCGGCGGAGGCGGACAGCCAGTCGCTGCCGAGCTTCTCGTCGGCGGAGCCGATGACCGCGCCGACGCGCCCGCTGCGGGTCGTCACATGGACCGTCACATCGGCCGCGGGGGCCTCGCCGGTGAGCGTGGAGAGCAGGACGGGGACGCTGGAGTGGGCCGGGACGGGGATGCCCTCGGTCAGCTGCGACTTGAGCGCGCCCTCGGGGCCGTACAGCTCGATGTCGGCGACGGCGGCGGTGTCGTCGGGGTTGGTGAGGTGGACGTAGTCCTGGCGCTCCTTGGCCGTGGAGGCGGCCGGGAACCAGAAGTCCGTGTCGGGGGCGGAGCAGGTGACGCCGAGCAGTCCGCGCGCGCCGCCCGCCGGGACGACGGTGGTCTGCTGGACCGTCCAGCCGGGGGCGAGGGTGCCGGTCGCCGCGCCGGTCAGGGCGGGTGCGGCGCCGCCGTTCGCCTCGGCGGAGACGGGCTTGCCCGGCTCGGTGACGGTCGCCGGGGCCTTGGCGGCCGCGGGCTTCTTCGCCGCCGTGCCGCCGGGGGTGGCGGCGAGGGGGGCGGGCTTCAGCTCGGCCTTGGCGGCGGTGTCGGTCTTCGCGGCCGGGTCCGCCTTGGCGGCGGTGTTCTTTCCGGCCGGGGTGTAGGAGGTGTAGTCCGTCTCGGCCACCTCGGACGTGCTCGGCGCCGGGCACAGCAGGCTGGAGCGCTCGACCGGCATCGGCTCGGTGGCGATCGTCGCGACCGGGGTGGTGCCGTCGGGTGCGGTCAGGGCGGCGACGCCGGTGACGGCGGCGAGGGCGGTGGCGACCGCGATCAGGGAGAGGGTGGTGCGCTTCACTGGTTGCTGCTCCCGTCGGGACGCTGCTCGGTCTCGTAGCCGTAGGTGTACGGGTCGTACTGCTGCTGCTCCTCGTACGGCTGCTGCGGCTGCTGCTGTTCGTACCCCTGCTGTTGGTACGGGTCGTACTGCTGCTGCTCGTACTGCTGGTCGTACTGCTGCGGATACTGCTGCTGGTACGGGTCGGCCGCGTACTCCGGGTAGTAACCCTGCTGGGCGTACTGCTCCTGCTGTGCCTGTTGCTGTGCCTGCTGCTGCGCGTAGGCCGGGTCGTACTGGCCGTCCCAGTCCGCGGCGTACGTCTGCTCCTGGGGAACCGGTACGGGCTCCTGCTCGGGGGCGGACTCCTCGGCCGTGGCAGCGGCCCCCGCGGCGGCCTCCGCCGCTGCCTCCGCCTCCGCTGCGGCGCGCAGGCGGCGGGCCCGACGGCCGTCGCCCTCCATCGCCTGGGCGGGGATCGCGATCTCCTCCTCGGGCAGGTCGTCGTCGATCTCGCGGCGACGCCCCGGCAGGGCGAGGACGAGCAGGACGACGGCGAGGAAGACCTGGGTCCAGATCCACAGGGTGTGGGTGAGCGGCTTGTCGTACGTGAGGTCGAGGCGGCCGCCCTCGGCGGGCAGCTCGAAGCCCTGGGCCCAACCGTCGACGGTGGTCTTCTCCAGCTCCTTGCCGTCGAGGGTGGCGGTCCAGCCCTCGTCGGCGCGGTCGGCGATGCGCAGGACGCGGCCGGCGGGGCCCGAGGGGATCTCGGTGTGCGCCTCGACGGGTCCGGCGGCGACGGCGACGGGCTTGGCCGCCGTGTCGGCGGTGTCGGCCTGGCCCGCCTCGCCCGTCGCCCGGCCCGTCGTCGCGGTCTTCGCCGCGGGGACGATCGTCGCGCGGGCGATCTCGCGGTCGACGCGCCACAGCGCGCTGCCGTCGAGCTGGCTGAGCCGGCTCAGGCCGGGGGTCGCGTCGAGGACGCGGCTCATCTGGCGCGGCGCCCCGTCCCGTACGAGGACGTAGCGGATCGCGAACCCGCTGAGCTCTTCGGTCTGGTCGGCGCCGGAGCCCGCCACCAGGTGGGCCACGACCTTGTCCAGGCGCGCGTCGCCGCCGTCGGCTGCGGCCAGTTCGGCGTCGCCGAGGCGGGCGCCGGAGCCGCGGACCAGGGTGTACGCGACCTCGCCGGGCGAGGTGCCGCCGAGGACGAGGGTGCGGGGCTGGTCGCGGGTGTCGCTCTCCTCGGCGACGAACGCGGGGACCTGGACCGGGTCGCGCCGGGTCAGCGGGCCGTCGGCGCCGCCGATCATCCAGCCGCCGGCGGCCACGACCGGGCCGAGTGCGGCGGCGAAGGCGATGAGCGCGGCGACGGGCTGGCGCCAGCCGAAGCCGTGCGCGGCGACGCGGGTCCGTCCGCCCTCGGCTCCGATCATGCCGGCGACGAGCAGCGCGGCGCCGTAGACGAGGGTGGCGGGTCCGGCCCAGCCGGTGCCCCCGGCGCCGTTGGAGAACACGGCGAAGAGGAGTCCGGCGAGGGCGGCGGCCCAGGCGGCGCGGACGGCGAACTGGCGCTCCTCGCGCAGCAGCCCGGCCAGGGCGGCGAGCACGATGCCGATGAGGAGGAGCCCGCCGGTGGCGCCCGGTCCGCCGGGGCTGATCCCGAGCAGGTCGAGGGCGGAGGCCGTGCCCGTACGGATGTCGAGGCCGGCCTCGCGCAGGAAGGCGGAGGGGCTCGTCAGGAGGGAGAGCGACCAGGGGGCGAGGACGAGGATCGGGGTGCCGACGGCGGCGAGGAAGCGCAGTCCGTACGCCGTGATGTCGTCGCGGCGCAGGACGAGCACGGCGATGCCGAGGACGACGCCGAGCGGCCAGACGATCGGCGTGAACGCCATCGTGAAGGTCAGGAGGAAGGTGTACGCCCAGGTGGCGCGCCAGCTGCCGCGGCCGCTGCCTGTGCCGGTCAGTCCGTGGGCGGCGACGGCGGCGCGGGCGATGAGCGGGAGCACGATCGCGAGGACGGCGGTGCCGAGGCGGCCGGTGGCGAGCGCTCCGGTGGCGGCGGGCAGGAAGGCGTAGGCGATGGCGCCCCAGGCGCGCAGCAGCCGGGACTCGACGATCGGGCGCGCGGCGAAGTAGGCGGTGAAGCCGGCCAGCGGGACCGAGCAGACGAGCAGCACGGTGAGCGCGAAGGAGGTGGAGCCGAGGAAGAGCGCGGAGAGCCCGGCCAGGACGGCGAGGTAGGGAGGCGCGGTCTGGGTGCCGCCGGTGCCGAGGGCGTGCCAGCTGTCCGCGTACCGTCCCCACAGCTCGGACACGGAGTCGGGGGCGGGGAGCAGGGCGCCGCCGGCGAGCGAGCCGCCGCCGAACAGGCCGCGGCAGGCCACCACGGAGACGAGCAGGAGGAGCGCGAAGAGGACCGGTCCGGGCTTGCGGGCGATCTTCTTCAGCCGGGCGAACTGCTCGATCTCCAGGAAGTCGGCGTCGTCGCCGCCGGGTCCGGATTCGACGACGCCGTGGCGGGAGCCGCCGGAATCGGCGTCGGAGCCGCCGAAGTTGGCCACGACCTGTTCGGCGGTGGCGCGGACGGTGGCGCCGGGCGGCGGGAAGAGGGGGCGCAGTTCGCTCGCGGCGACCGCGGGGTTCTTGCGGCGTTTGCGGGCGGCGAGGATCTTCTCGGGGCGCAGCAGGGTGGCGAAGAGGCCCATGACCTCGTCGACGGCCTGGCCGGGGACCTTGCCGACGAGGTAGGCGAGGGTACGCAGCAGCGTGCCGAGGATCAGTCGGATCAGTACGTAGGGCAGGGCGGCGCCGCGGGCGTTGGCGAGCAGCGTGTAGACGGCGCCGGCCTTGTCGACGCGGTGCGGGCTGGCGACGGAGCGGCCGGCGCAGTCGACGGTGCGGCGTTCGCGGGCGGAGGCCTCGGCGTGGCGCAGGACGGCGTCGGGGGCGACGAGGACGCTGTGGCCCGCGGAGTGGGCGCGCCAGCACAGGTCGACGTCGTCGCGCATCAGGGGCAGGCGGCGGTCGAAGCCGCCGAGCTCCTCGAAGACGTCGCGGCGGATGAGCATGCCGGCGCTGGAGACGGAGAGGACGGAGCGGACCTGGTCGTGCTGGCCCTGGTCCTGTTCGCGGCGGTCGAGGCCGGTCCAGCGGCGGCCGCTGCGGGCGATGGAGACGCCGGCTTCGAGGAGCTGCTTGCGGTCGTACCAGCCGCGGAGCTTGGGTCCGACGATGGCGGCGTAGGCGTCCGCGTCGGCGACGCGCAGCAGTTCGGTGAGGGCGTCCGGCTCGGGTGCACAGTCGTCGTGGAGCAGCCAGAGCCACTGCACGGGCTCGCCGTGCGGCAGTTCGGGCAGGTCGTAGGCGTCGTCGCTCCAGGTCCTGCTGACCGGGTCCCAGCCGCTGGGGCGCTTCAGATAGGTGAGTTCCTCGGGTCCGAGCACGGGGGCGGTGCGGGCGGCCTCCTCGACGGCGGCACCGAATCCGGTGCGTCGGGCGAGGTGCAGGACCCGGTCGGCGCCGATCGCGTCGGTCAGCAGCTGTGCGGAGTCGTCGGCGCTGCCGGTGTCGGCGGCGACGACGTTCTGCACGGGGCGTTCCTGGGCGAGCAGCCCGGCGAGGGCGTCCGGCAGCCAGCGGGCGCCGTCGTGGGCGACGAGCACGGCGGTGACGACGTGTCGCGGGAACTCAGGAGTTGAGGACATCGAGGTACGGGCCCTCCGGCCGGGGGTCGCCCGCGGGGGGCGTGGGTACGTCTCGGACGGGGCCCCACACTAACGGCTGCACAACAAACGGTCCGCCGCCTGTGGACAGAGCACAGGCGGCGGACCGTTCGTTGTGTACAGGTGTGCGCGGTTTGGCGAGCAGGCGCGGGTCGGTGCGCCGGTCAGACGGCGGCCTTCTTCAGGCGGCGGCGTTCGCGTTCCGACAGGCCGCCCCAGATGCCGAATCGTTCGTCGTTCTGCAGGGCGTACTCAAGGCATTCGGAGCGGACCTCACAGGCGAGGCAGACCTTCTTGGCCTCGCGGGTCGAGCCGCCCTTCTCGGGGAAGAAGGACTCGGGATCGGTCTGGGCGCACAGTGCGCGCTCCTGCCAGCCGAGTTCCTCGTCCGCGTCCTCGACCAGCAGTTCCTGGAACAACTCGGTCATGTGCGCCCCTCGTCTGTCTTTGCGTCCCCGTGATGTTGCCGTTACCGATTTCGGCCGAACGACACGAGTGAAATTACAAGTTCGTGCTCTGTGCGAGTCAAGCCGGAATCTGCTATTGGGTCCGGTATTCACTCTGCGGAACCAAGGCTATGCGGAAAGTGTTCAAATCACCAAAAACGAGACACATGCCGCCGGCCTGGCCGCACCGTTCCCTTCATGAAGGGAGACGCCCGAGAGATGGATCTTGTTGCGATCCAGCCACGGAAGCGATCCGGATCACAGTCTGATCACGGGATCTCAGCCGCGTTTACGGGCACGGATGTTGCGCCATGTCTCCCGCTCAGCGACTGCACAAACCTTTCTCCGGACGCTGTAACCGGATGAGGTGAAACATTACCCCCAAAACGGGCATTGGGTTGACAGTCGGGTGGCTCGCCCGTCACCTTTGATGCCATGCCAGCGACCTCAGCGCCCGCCGCGACCCACGCCCGTGGGTTCCGCCGCGCTGTCCAGGCGCGCTGTTGCTGTTGCTGTTCCAGCTGTTGATGCCCCAGAGCTCCAGCGTCTTCTTTTCTCCTTGCGACACCCTCCCCTCGGATTCCCTTCCGGGGAGATCCCCCGCACGTGCTTCTGTTTCTGCTGAGGAACCACCGCACCCATGAACAGCGACAGCGACCTTCAGATCGCCGGCGACATCCTCGAGGTCCCGCACCTCCTGCAGCCCGCCCGCGAGCACCCCGCCACCGTGGCCGAGTTCGCCGGTCTCGCCCGCTCCATCGCCGCCGACCGCGCGCAGTGGGCCCCCTATGTCGAGTACGACGCCACCACCCGCTGGTACCACCGGCTCCGCACAGGGCCCGGCTACGAGGTCTGGCTGCTCTCCTGGGTGCCCGGCCAGGGCAGCGGACTGCACGACCACGGCCTCTCCTCCGGCGTGCTGACCGTCCTCGAAGGGGAGTTGACGGAGCGTACGGACCGGGGCGTGCGGACGCTCACGGGAGGCGCGCAGCGCGTGTTCGCGCCGGGGTACGTCCACGAGGTCGCCAACGACTCCCTCGAACCGGCGGTCAGTCTGCACGTGTACTACCCGGGCCTCACCGAGATGCCCATGCACGAGTCGCTCCGGGCGCGATGCGCCCCGACCACCCCGGATGTCGTGTCCGCCTGACAGGCGCTCCCGTCGCCCGACCACCACCCCTCAAAGGATCGGGCTCCGCCTGACAGACTGTTCTCCATGCGCATTGTGGTTCTGGCCGGTGGCATCGGTGGTGCCCGTTTCCTTCGCGGCCTCAAGCAGGCCGCGCCGGACGCGGAGATCACGGTCGTCGGCAACACCGGTGACGACATCCATCTCTTCGGGCTGAAGGTCTGCCCGGACCTCGACACGGTGATGTACACCCTCGGCGGTGGCATCAACGAGGAGCAGGGCTGGGGCCGTGAGGACGAGTCCTTCACGGTGAAGGAGGAGCTCGCGGCGTACGGAGTGGGACCCGAGTGGTTCGGCCTCGGCGACCGGGACTTCGCGACGCACATCGTCCGCACGCAGATGCTGGGCGCCGGATACCCGCTCAGCGCCGTCACCGAGGCGCTCTGCGCCCGCTGGCAGCCGGGCGTCCGCCTGCTCCCGATGTCCGACGACCGCGTCGAGACCCATGTCGCCATCGAGGTGGACGGCGAGTCCCGGGCGGTGCACTTCCAGGAGTACTGGGTGAAGCTGCGGGCGTCCGTGGACGCGCAGGCCGTCGTGGCGGTCGGCGCGGAGGCCGCGAAGCCGGCGCCCGGTGTGCTCGAGGCCATCGCGGAGGCGGACGTCATCCTCTTCCCGCCGTCCAACCCGGTCGTGTCGGTCGGCACGATCCTGGCCGTACCGGGCATCCGCGAGGCGATCGCCGAGGCGGACGTGCCGGTGGTCGGCCTCTCCCCCATCGTCGGCGACGCGCCCGTGCGCGGCATGGCCGACAAGGTGCTCGCGGCGGTGGGCGTGGAGTCCACGGCCTCGGCGGTGGCCCGGCACTACGGCTCAGGGCTGCTCGACGGCTGGCTGGTCGACACCGTCGACGCGGGCGCGGTCGAGGACGTCGAGGGGGCGGGCATCCGCTGCCGGGCCGTGCCGCTGATGATGACGGACCTGGACACGACGGCCGCCATGGCGCGCGAGGCGCTGGCGCTCGCGGAAGAGGTCCGCGGATGACGGGCTCTGCGGACGGCTCTGCGGACGGCGTGGCGGACGGTGCGGTGACCGCGGACGGTGCCGGTCACGCGGACGGTGCGGCGCATGCTGACGGTGCGGTGCCCGGCTACCGGGTCTGGGCGCTCGGTGGGCTGCCGGAGGTGAAGGCCGGGGACGATCTCGCCAAGCTGATCGCCTCCGTCTCTCCCGGCCTCGAGGACGGGGACGTCCTGCTCGTCACCTCCAAGATCGTGAGCAAGGCCGAGGGGCGGGTGATCGCCGCCGACGACCGTGAGGAGGCGATCGACGCCGAGACGGTACGGGTGGTGGCGCGCCGCGGCACCCTGCGGATCGTCGAGAACCGGCAGGGTCTGGTCATGGCCGCGGCCGGGGTCGACGCCTCCAACACCCCTGCCGGAACGGTGCTGTTGCTCCCCGTCGACCCGGACGCCTCGGCCCGCGCGATACGGGACGGTCTGCGGGACGCGCTCGGCGTCGACGTCGGTGTCGTCGTCACGGACACCTTCGGGCGGCCCTGGCGCAGCGGTCTGACCGACGTGGCCATCGGCGCGGCCGGCGTGCGCGTGCTCGACGACCTGCGCGGTGGCACGGACGCGTACGGCAATCCGCTGAGCGCGACCGTCGTCGCCACCGCCGACGAACTCGCCGCCGCGGGTGACCTGGTGAAGGGCAAGGCGAGCGGTCGTCCGGTGGCGGTCGTGCGCGGTCTGCCGCACGTGGTCGACGGTTCGGCCGAGGAGGGCGCCCGGGCGCTGGTGCGCGCCGCCGCCGACGACATGTTCCGGCTCGGGACGTCGGAGGCCGTGCGGGAGGCGGTGACCCTGCGGCGTACCGTCCGGGAGTTCACCGACGAGCCGGTGGACCCGGGCGCGGTACGGCGTGCCGTCGCCGCGGCCGTCACGGCCCCGGCGCCGCATCACACCACGCCGTGGCGGTTCGTGCTCCTGGAGTCCGAGGACTCGCGGGTGCACCTTCTTGACGCGATGCGGGACGCGTGGATCGCGGACCTGCGGCGGGACGGCAAGTCGGAGGAGTCCATCGCCAAGCGGGTCCGGCGCGGGGACGTGCTGCGTAACGCGCCCTATCTGGTGGTGCCGTGTCTCGTGATGGACGGCTCGCACCACTACGGCGACCCGCGCCGGGACGCCGCCGAACGGGAGATGTTCGTGGTGGCGGCGGGCGCGGGCGTGCAGAACTTCCTGGTGGCGCTGGCGGGCGAGCGGCTGGGCTCGGCGTGGGTGTCCTCGACGATGTTCTGCCGTGATGTCGTACGCGAGGTCCTCGGGCTGCCGGAGGGCTGGGACCCGATGGGCGCGGTGGCGGTCGGCCACGCGGCGGCGCCGCCGAAGGACCGGCCGGCGCGGCAGGCTGCGCAGTTCATCGAGGTGCGGTGACGCTTTGCGGGGCCGGTCGTGACGCCTCCCGCTAGGGCCTGTCCGACCCTGATCCGCCGGACAGGCCCTAGAGCGCGCCGATGTTGCCCGGGGTCATGCGCGGTGCCCGGCGTGGTGGGGTCCGGCCGCTGAGCAGGATCAGGCGGGCCGCGCGGTGGCGTTGGCCCGCGTAGGGGGCGAGGAGTTCGAGCATCGCCGCGTCGTCGGTGGACCGGTCGCCCGCGAGGGCGTAGCCGACGATGCCGGGAAGGTGGTAGTCGCCGACGGTCACGGCGTCCGGGGCTCCGTTGCTGCGCTGGATCGTCTCGGCCGAGGTCCAGGGGCCGATCCCGGGGATCAACTCCAGCCGCTTCTGGGCCTGTTCGGGTTCCATCGCCGCGGCCTCCTCCATGCGGCGGGCCACCTTGGCCGCGCGCAGGATCGTGGCGGCGCGCTTGTTGTCGACGCCCGCGCGGTGCCACTCCCAGGAGGGGATCAGCGACCAGGTGCGGGCGTCGGGCATCACGTGGAGGCGGTGACCCTCGGGGCCGGGGGCCGGCTCGCCGTACTTCCGTACGAGCAGCCGCCAGGCGCGGTAGGCCTCGTCCGTGGTGACCTTCTGCTCCAGGATCGAGGGGATCAGCGACTCCATCACCAGGCCGGTGCGGGTCAGCCGGAGGCCTGGGCGGCGGCGGTGCGTGGCGGCGAGCAGCCGATGGCGCGGGGTGAAGGCGTCCGGGTCGTCCTCGGCGCCGAGGAGCTGCGGCAGCCGGTCCAGGAGCCAGTCCGCGCCGGGACCCCAGGCCTCGGCCTCCGCAATGCCCTGCCGGAGGGCGACCCGGAGCGTGCCGGGGCCTTCGGGCGTGCGGGTGGCGCGCCAGACGGAGCCGTCCGGGGTCGTACGGAACGTGGGATCGGCGGGGCCGCGGCGGAGGGGGCCGAGGGTGAGGCCGAGGTCCGTGGGCGCGGCGGGGGTCCACCGGCGGGCCGCTCCGGAGACCGGGCCGGGCGTCCTCGTGGCGGGTACGGGGACGTGGCCGCCGCGCACCGTCGTGCGGGTGGGTCGTGGAGCGAAGCGGCCGGCCATGGGTATGAGCGTAGCCGGGCGGGTGCCGCGCAGTGGGGGTGCGGCGGCCCAGGCCCTCGGGGTGGACGAAACCTGAACGAGCGGCGCCCCCGTGGTCGCCGGGCACACGGGGGCGGACGCGCCCGCAAGGGCGCCGTCCCGTTGTGCCCACCCGTTCCGCCCCTGCGGAACGAATGCCCACAACGGGGTTGTCGTCACTGGTCCGACGAGAAGCGGACCGCGCCTGCGGGGAGGGTGGTGTCGCACCAGATCCTGATGCCGTCGCGGAGTTCGTTGTCCGGGCCCACGTGGGCGCCGTCGCCGATGACCGCGCCCGTCAGGACCGTGCGCGCGCCGATGCGGGCGCCCGCGCCGATCAGGGAGTCCGTGATCACCGCGCCCGCTTCGACCGTCGCGCCCGCGTGGACCGTCGAGCCCGTGATCCGGGCGCCCTCGCCGACCACCGCGCCCGCGCCGACCACCGTGCCTCCCGTGAGCTTGGCGTCCGGGGCGACCCGGGCCGTCGGCAGGACCAGGCTGTCGCCGCAGCGGCCCGGCACCGCCGGGGACGGGGCTCGGCCGAGGACCAGGTCGGCGGAGCCGCGGACGAACGCCTGCGGGGTGCCGAGGTCGAGCCAGTACGTGGAGTCGACCAGGCCCTGCAGATGCGCGCCGGAGGCGAGCAGCTCGGGGAAGGTCTCCCGCTCGACCGAGACGGGACGGCCCACCGGAATCGTGTCGATGACCGAGCGGCGGAAGACGTACGCCCCGGCGTTGATCTGGTCGGTGACGATCTCCTCCGGCGTCTGCGGCTTCTCCAGGAAGGCCGTGACCCGGCCGGTCGGGTCCGTCGGGACCAGACCGAACGCCCTCGGGTCCTCGACCCGGGTGAGGTGCAGTGAGACGTCCGCCCCCGAGTCGGCGTGCGTGGCGACCAGGGCCCGGATGTCCAGGCCCGTCAGGATGTCGCCGTTGAAGACGAGGACCGGGTCGTCGGCGCCCGAGTGGAGGCGCGAGGCGACGTTCCGGATCGCGCCGCCGGTACCGAGCGGCTCCTCCTCGGTGACGTACTCCAGGCTGAGCCCCAGTGCCGAGCCGTCCCCGAAGTGCGGCTCGAAGACCTCGGCCAGGTACGACGTGGCGAGCACCACATGCTCGACGCCCGCGGCCCTGGCCCTCGCGAGCTGGTGCGTCAGGAACGGGACGCCTGCCGCGGGAACCATCGGCTTCGGCGTGTTGACCGTCAGGGGCCGCAACCGCGTGCCCTTGCCACCGACCAGGAGGATCGCTTCTGTCACCTGTCGTCTCTGCTTCCTGTCCGGGTCCGGTCTCGTCGCACGGCCGCTCGTCCGATCGTCCGCTTTTCGGCTTGTCCGTTCGTCCGTGCGATATGACCGGTCAGTTTATGCAGACCCTCCGGCGGTGCCCCCATCACGGCCGCCCCTGGTACTTCGCCGACGCGCTCCTCGCCGTGCCGAGCTTGCCGTACAGCTTCGCGCCCGGGCATGCCGTCGCGAATCCGTCACGGTGCCCCGCGATGGCGTTGAACTTGACCTTCTTGCCCTTCTTGTAGAGGTTTCCGCCGCCCGACGTCAGCGTCACCTTGCCCTTCGGGTTCACCCCGTGCAGCCCCAGCTTCCAGGCCGTCAGTCGGGCGACGGCGGTCACGACGGCGGCCGGTGGGGACGTCTTGGCATAGCTGCCGAGGACCGCGATGCCCATGCTGTTGGTGTTGAAACCCAGCGTGTGGGCGCCGAGGACCGGCTTGGCCACGCCCCCCGCACGGCCTTCGTAGATGTTTCCGCACTTGTCGACGGCGAAGTTGTAGCCGAAGTCACGCCAGCCGCTGCTCTGGGTGTGGTAGCGGTAGATACTGCGGAGGACGGAGGGCGCCTGCTTGCAGGTGTAGTTGTTGCCGGTCGCGCTGTGATGGACGAAGGCCGCCTTGACCGCCTTGGTGTAGACGAAGCCCTTCTCGCGGAGCTTCTCGTTCGCGCCCCAGCCCTTGCGCGTGATGATCTTCGGGCGCGGTCCGATGTACGGCTTCGCGGCGGCCGCGGCCGGGATCGCTGCCGTACTGACCGGGGCGAGCTGGGCGTTGACGGAGGCGGCGGCCGCCTCTTCGACGGTCGGGCCGCGGTGCGCCTGCTGCGTCAACGCACGGGTGAGGGGTCGCGCCCCGGGGGCAGGGGCGGGGGCGGCGGCCGGCTCCGGGCCGGGGTCGACGAGTTCGAGGCGGAGCCCGGCGGGGAGCGGCGGAGCCTCCGCCGCGTGGTCCGCATGACCCTGCCCCGGAAGTACGCGGATCTCGACACCGTCCGAGTCGCCGACCCACAGCGGCGCGGTGGCACCGCGGACCCCGCCCGTCATGGCCTCGGGGGTGCCGGGGTCGGCCGCGTGATCCTCGTTGTGGATCTCCACGTCCTGCCAGCCCGACCACTCCGCGGCCCCGGTGGCCCGGGTGCGGACCTGGACCGTGCCGTGCAGTTCCGCCCGCGCGTCGTCCCAGACGACACCCACGAGCGAGAAGGGTCTGACGTCCCGTCGGGCCAGACCCTGCGCCGCCGCGGCGGAGCCGAGTGCCCGCCGCGCGGTGCCGAGCGGGCCGAGCGGCAGGGACTGGGTGGACCCGGCGACGTCCGCCTCGTCGGCGGCGGCGTCAGAGGCGGGCTCCGCGGCCGAGTCCACGGCGGGGTCCGCCGCCGGATCCGCGGCGGTCGGCACAGCCGCGTCCACGCCAGTGGGCGCGAACGGACGCGCGGCGGTCGGCACAGCCGCGTCCGCGTCGGTCGGCGCGACCGGGCGCGACGCGGCGTCCGCCGCCGGACGCGCGGCCGTCGGTGCGGCCGACTCCGCGGTCAGGTCCGCGGGCGTCAGCAGAGCCGGACGTGAGGTGGAGTCCGGTGACGTCGGTGCCGGGCGTCCCATGGGCGCGCCCGGTGGGAGCGACGCCGCCGGCGTCGCGAGGGACAACGGCAGGGCGAGCGCCGCCGCGCAGGTCACAGCGATCGAGGAGGCAAGGTTGGCACGCATGTGGCGATCGTCCGTACCCCCGGGCCGTTCCGCACGGCGGGAATTCACCCGGAAACTGACGAGGCGTCGGGCCGACCGGTGGACGGCGTCACCGGTACGGCGGGTCCCCGAACACCTCCCCGCGTACCCTTGCCCGCGTGAACGCCAGCGACCGCACCCCCGCCGACCTGCTGCGATCCGCGCTCGCCGCGGACCCCGCCCGCCCCTTGGTCACCTTCTACGACGACGCCACCGGTGAACGCGTCGAATTGTCCGTCGCCACCTTCGCCAATTGGGTGGCCAAGACCGCCAATCTGCTGCAGGGCGAGCTCTCCGCCTCCCCCGGAGACCGGCTCGCGCTGCTACTGCCCGCGCACTGGCAGACCGCCGTCTGGCTGCTGGCCTGCTCGTCCGTGGGCGTGACCGCGGAGCTCGGCGGCGACCCGGCGGACGCCGACTACGTCGTCGCGGGACCCGACACCCTCGACGCGGGGCTGGCCTGTTCGGGAGACCGGATCGCACTCTCGCTCGCCCCGCTGGGCCGCCGCTTCCCGGCCCCGCCCGCCGGTTACGCGGACTACGCGGTGGAGGTACCGAGCCAGGGCGACCGCTTCGCCCCCTTCGTCCCGGTCGACGCGGACGAGCCGGCACTCCTGGTCGACGGTACGGAACTGACGGGCGCCCAGCTGGTCGAGCGGGCCCGCGCGGACGCCGAGGCCCTCGGTCTCGCGCCGGGGGCGCGACTGCTCTCCGGCCGTCCGTACGACACCTGGGACGGGCTCTCCGCCGGGCTGTACGCACCGCTGGCGGCGGGGGCCTCCGTCGTACTGTGCCGAAACCTGGACCAACTGGCGCCCGAGGCGCTCGAGAAGCGGGTGGAGAGCGAGCGGGTCACGGTGACCGCGGCCTGACGGCCCGGTGAGGATCCACCCGTATGGCGCACCGACTCGCCGAGTCCCCGGGTCTGTGCGTCAACTCCGGTACATGATCGGCGGGTACGCACCCTTCCCGCACAACCACGCGTCAGGTTCGGCCGTCTATCTCTGCGAGCGGCGGCCCGGCGCGCCGCCGACGCCATGAAGGATGGACTCAGACGTGACGGACCGTGCCGGCACGCCCGCCGAACCGGACTCCCCGGACGGGGACGAGACGCCCAGCACCGAGGGGGCCGCCGTCGTCCGGGACGGTGCCACCGGGGGCGACGCCCCGCGCAAGCGGCACTGGCTGCGCTGGACGGCGCTCGGGTGTGCGGTCGTCGTCCTCGCCGCGGCGGGCGCCGGCTGGTGGTTCTACCGCAAGCTCGACAACAACATCACCACCGACACCACCGCCGCCGCCGAACTGCTCAAGTACGAGAAGGAACGCCCGAGCGCCGTCGCCACGTCCGCGCAGAACATCCTGCTCATCGGCTCCGACACCCGGAGCGGCGCCGGCAACTCCCAGTACGGGAGGGACAAGGGGACCCAGCACTCCGACACCACGATCCTGCTGCACATCTCGGCGGGGAAGTCGGGCGCGACGGCGGTCTCCATCCCGCGCGACCTGATGGTGAAGATGCCCGGTTGCCGCACATCGGACGGAACGCGCTCACACGAACAATTCGCCCAATTCAACTCGGCCTTCGAGATCGGCGGCACGGCCTGCACGATCCGCACCATCGAGCGGCTGACCGGCATCAGGATCGACCACCACATGGTGATCGACTTCCGGGGCTTCAAGAAGATGGTCGACGCCGTGGACGGGGTGGAGATCTGCCTCAAGGAGCCGATCGACGACGACGGCGCCAAGCTGAAGCTGCCGGCGGGACGCCAGACGCTCCACGGCGAGCAGGCGCTGGGCTTCGTACGGGCCCGCAAGTCGCTCGGCAACGGGAGCGACACGGAACGCATGGACCGCCAGCAGCAGTTCCTGGGCGCCCTGGTCAACAAGGTGCAGAGCAACGGCGTCCTGCTGAATCCGACCCGGCTGTACCCGGTACTGGACGCGGCGACGAGGTCCATCACGACCGACCCGGGGCTCGACTCGCTCCGTGACCTGTACGACCTGGCGCGCTCGATGCGGGCCGTCCCCACGGAGAAGGTGCAGTTCCTCACGGTGCCGCGACGGCCGTACTCGTACAACGCGAACCGGGACGAACTCGTACAACCCGCGGCGAGTCAACTCTTCAAGCAGCTCCGGGAGGACAAGCCCGTCACGGTGACGCCGGGCAGCGCGGCGTCGACACCGGGGAGCGCGGGCGAGGACACGGACGGCGACGGCAAGCCGGACGACGCGGGGTCGCCCAGCCCTGTGCCGAGACCGACGTTCTCGGGACGCAGCGCGGCAGAGGGAGCGTGCTCCTAGGGACGTCCGAGGGGAGGGTGAGTAAAGGGGAGTCCAAGGGGAGGGCTGGGGTGGATGAGGTTTGAGCAAATTGCCCAGTTGTAAGCGGCGTGGAATTTGTCACGGACGTCGCCCCACGCTGAACTGGGCGGATAGTGTGACGCGATCCGGTGCACCCGACCGCGTGGTCGCGCACTCATACGGACCGAACGACCGAGCGCCCGACGGGGGAGGCGCCTCGCGTGGCACCGACGGAGGATTCAAGTAACCGTGGACGCGCACAGCCGTGGACAGGCGGATGAGATCGACCCCGCCGACCAGTGGGTACTCAACCCGCAGACGGGCAACTACGAACTGCGACTGAACCACTCCGGTGGGCAGTCGGCGCAGCAGTCCCGCACCCGCGGCGCCACCACTCCGGGTCCGAGAGCCGCGGAGGGTTCCCGTACCGCCGATCGTTCCCGTACCGGCGAGCGTTCACGCACCTCGACCGAGGCGCCCGTTCCCGGCCAGCGCCGCCGCCGCGCCCCTGAGGGCCCCGGGGGCGGCCAGCCGTCGCCCGGCCGCCGCAAGCGCAAGCCACAGAAGTCCCGCAAGAAGAAGGTCCTGCTCTGGACGGGCGGGACGATGGCCGTCGTGCTCGTGGCCGGTGCGGCGGGCGCGTACGCGCTGTACGACCACTTCAACGGCAACCTCAGCACCATCGACGTGGGTGACGCCGCCAAGGGCGGCGAGACGATGGAGGGGCCGCTGAACATCCTGATCATCGGCAACGACGTCCGCACCGGCGAGGGCAACACGAGCTACGGGAACAAGGACAACGTCACCGGCCACGCCGACACGACGTTCCTCTTCCACGTCTCGGAGGACCGCACCAACGCGACGGCCATCAGCATCCCCCGGGACCTCAAGATCAAGATCCCGGACTGCCCCACGAAGCAGGCCGACGGTTCGACGAAGGTCATCCCCGGCTCGACCACCACCACGAAGTTCAACGAGTCCTTCGGTGTGAACGGCCGCGACCCGGGCTGCACGATGCGCACCGTCAAGGAGCTCACGGGCGGCATCGAGATCAACCACTTCATGATGGTCGACTTCAACGCCGTGAAGACGCTGTCGACCGCGGTCGGCGGTGTGAAGATCTGCTTGACCAAGCCGATCCACGACAAGTCCTACTCCAAGCTCAACCTCCCGGCGGGAGAGCACCGGATCCAGGGTGAGGACGCGCTCGCGTTCCTGCGCAACCGTCACGGTCTCGGCAACGAGAGCGACCTGGACCGGATCAAGCAGCAGCAGCAGTTCCTGGCGTCGATGATCCGGCAGCTGAAGGAGGAGACGCTCGACAGTACGACGAAGCTGTACTCGGTGGCGGACGCGGCGACCAAGGCCCTCACGGTGGACAAGGGAATAGGCAGCGCCTTGAAGCTGACCGCCCTGGCCAAGGAGCTCGGAAAGGTCGACCTGAAGAACATCAGTTTCATGACCGTTCCGGTGGTCGACAACCCGGACGAGCCGCCGAACCGGAGGGCGACCGTCGTACTCGACCAGGTCAAGGCTCCGCAGGTGTTCAGCATGGTGCAGAACGACGTCTCCTTCACCGAGGTGAAGAAGAAGGAGAAGGACGCCAAGAACGCCCAGGCGCAGGCCGAGGCGAAGCTGCTCCAAGGGACGCGCGCCAAGGCCGTCGACGTACGTGTCGACGTCTACAACGGCAGCGGCATCCAGGGCGCGGCGCAGAAGACGATCGACTGGCTGCAGAACGAACAGGGCGTGACGCGGTCCACGAACAAGGCCAACGCCCCCGAGAAGGCGGCGAAGACCACGCTCACGTACGCACCGAACCAGGCCGATCAGGCCCGCAAGCTCGCGGACATGATGGGCCTGCCCGCCACGGCGCTCAAGCCCGGCACCACGGACGCCGGGGAGCGCGAGCCCATGACGCTCGTCCTCGGTGCCGACTTCAAGGGCGCGGGGACGCCCATCACCGGTCCGGTGAAGGCGCCGGACGTGGGTCAGGTCGAAGCAGACAAGAAGGTGTGCGCCCAGTGACCCGGAAACGCCGGGCCACGGCGCACGCCTGAGACGAGGGGGACCAGGGGTGGGACAGAGCGTGCGCAGGGAGGGGACGCGTGGACGCGTTCCGCACGCCCGTGATTTGGGCTGGGACGAGAGTCTCTACGGTGACAAGGGCGAGGGTGCCGGGGGCGACACCCTCCCGGCCGGCGGGGGCGCCGACGACGGTTCCGGCGGGGGTGCCGGGAGCACGGGTCCCGGCCGTACGAGTCACCGCCGCAAGGGGCCGCGCAGGCGGGCCAGGAAGAGCGGCAAACGCAAGATATTCCGCTGGGTCGCCGGGACCCTGTCGGTCCTGATACTCGCGACGGCCGGCGCCGGATACCTGTACTACCAGCACCTCAACAGCAACCTCCGCGGCGGCAGCCGTGCCGGCGGCGACAGCGGCGTGAAGAAGGCCTCGCCGAACGCGCTCGGCGACACTCCGCTCAACATCCTGCTGATCGGCTCCGACAGCCGTGCCGACGCGAAGAACGTGGCGCTCGGCGGCGGCAAGAACCTCCGGGAGAGTCCGCCGCTCGCGGATGTGCAGATGCTCCTGCACATCTCGGCGGACCGCAAGAACGCCAACATCGTCTCCATCCCGCGCGACACGATCGTCAAGATCCCGGAGTGCAAGGGCACGGACGGTGCGACCTACCCCGCCACCACCACCAAACCCATCAACGAGACGCTGGGGCGCGGTGGTCCGGGCTGCACACTGACCACCTGGGAGTCGATCACCGGGGTCTACATCGACCACTGGATGATGATCGACTTCGCGGGTGTGGTGGCGATGGCGGACGAGGTCGGCGGCGTCCCGGTCTGTGTGACGACCGGTGTCTGGGACAAGTCGACCCGGCTGGTGAAGGGCGGCTCCGGCCTGAAGCTGCCCAAGGGCACCACCGAGGTCCAGGGCGAGCAGGCGCTCCAGTGGCTGCGCACCCGGCACGCGTTCGGCAACGACCAGAACCGCGCCAAGGCCCAGCACATGTACATGAACGGCATGATGGAGAAGCTCCAGAAGCAGAACGCCTGGACCGACACCGGGCGGCTCATGGGGCTGGCGGAGACCGCCACGAAGGCGCTTCAGGTCTCCGACGAGATCCGCTCGGTGGCGAAGCTCTTCGATCTGTCGATGCAGCTCAAGAACGTGAAGCTCGACCGGCTCACGACGGCGACCGTACCCACGACCGAGTGGCCCCAGAACAAGGACAAGCTCCAGATGGTGGAGAAGTCCGCCGACAAGATGTGGGCGATGCTCCGCGACGACGTCGCCTTCGACAAGAACGGCGACCCGGCCGAGGCCAAGCCGTCCGCGTCCGCGAAGCCGACGGGCCCGACCGCGGCCGCGCCGAACACCCTGGGCATCACGGTGATCAACGGCACGGGTGTCGACGGCCAGATGTCCGTGGACGGCCGGGCGAGCGGCATGGCGAAGACCCTGAAGGGCAAGGGCTTCACCGAGGCGGACGCCTCGCAGAGCGCCGAGCCCCGCAAGGACACGGTGGTCAAGTACCCGAAGGCGGCGGGCGATCAGGGCAAGGCGAACGCCCTGTCCGTGGCCAGGGCGCTCGGGCTGCCCGACTCGGCCGTCCGGGCCGACGCCACGGCGGAGAGCATCACACTTGTCATCGGCGGCGACTGGCGCGAGGGCGACACGTACAAGAAGCCGAAGACGGAGGCGGGTGACCTCCCGGAGGGCGCCGACGACAAGACGGCCTGCATGGACGTCTACTCCGTCTACAAGTGGGACGGAAAGAGCTGACGCACCACTGCGGCTGACCGCCCGCGTACGACGAAGGCCGCCCGGTGCGTGATGCACCGGGCGGCCTTCTTCGTGTCAGACGGTCGTCGTCCGCACCGCCGGGCGGCGGCTCGCGATGACCTTCTTCGCGAGGGCGCGCGGGCTGGTCAGGAAGCCGTAGCCCCAGGACATGTGCATCGTCGCGAGGGCCACCGGGATCTGGAGACGGGCCTTGAGCGGGAGGCCCTTGCCCGCCGGGAGCGAGCCCGCGATGATCGCGGCGAGGTAGCCCGCCGGGATCAGGAAACCGAGGGGGGTGAGCACCACGCCCACGACCAGGCCTGCCGCGATCGTGCAGACGGCGGTCGGCGGGGCGAGGTAGCGGAGGTTGATGGAGCCCTGGTGGAAGCGGGCCACGACGTGGCGCCAGCGGCCGTAGTCCTTGTACTGCTTCGCCAGCGCGCGCACGCTCGGACGGGGCCGGTACTGGACGCGCAGCTCGGGCGAGAACCAGATCAGGCCGCCCGCCTCGCGGATACGGAAGTTCAGCTCCCAGTCCTGGGCGCGGATGAACTCCACGTTGTAGCCGTCCTGCTGCTCGAGGGCCTCGCGGCGGAAGACCCCGAGATACACAGTCTCGGCCGGGCCCGCCTGGCCGCCGGTGTGGAACGAGGCGTTGCCGACGCCGATCTTCGAGGTCATCGCGGCGGCGACCGCGTGCTCCCAGTCGTTCTCGCCCTCGGCGTGCATGATGCCGCCGACGTTCTGCGCGCCGGTCTCCTCCAGGAGGCGGACAGCGGTCGCGATGTAGTTCGGCGACAGCATGCCGTGGCCGTCGACACGGACCACGATCGGGTGGCTGGACGCCTTGATCGCCGCGTTGAGGGCGGCGGGCGTACGGCCGGTGGGGTTCGGCACGGTGTGGACCCGCGGGTCTTCTCGTACGAGCTCGGCGGCGATCTCGTCGGTACGGTCCTTGGACGGGCCGAGCGCGATCACCACCTCCATCTCGCCGTCGTACTCCTGCTCGAGGATGTGACGGACCGAGTTGCGCAGGTGTCGCTCCTCATTGAGGACCGGCATGATCACGGAGACGGGGGGCTGCATGGAATCCTCGGGGGTACGGGGGTCGCCCCCCGGAAAACAGCAGTCTCGGGGGTCCGGGGGTCGTCCCCCGGGAGACAGCAGGATCGCCCGACACGTTACCGCGAACGGGGGACACGAAGCGCGTCACGAGGGCCGGCGCACCCTTGCGCTGATCGTATGGGCCTACCGTGCTCACGGTCCCCTCGTCCCACCCGCGGAGGTGTCCCCCGGTGCCCACACCGCCCCGCACGCCCCGTCCCCGGCCCGCCCGTTCCGTACCGGCCCGCCGCGCCAGACGGGTCGAGGGGCCACGGTGGGGCATGCGGATGGCGACGACGCTCTCCGTGCTCGTGCTGGGCGCGGGTGGGATCGGTCACGCCGTCGTGACCAGCCTGGACACCGGGATCGATCGGGTCGACCCCTTCAAGGACATGAAGAACCGCCCCCAGGCCGGGCACGGCATGAACGTGTTGGTCGTGGGCACGGACGGGCGGGACAGGATCACGGAGGAACAGCGGAGGGAGTACCGCCTCGGCGGCGCCCCCTGCCACTGCACCGACACCGTGATGGTCGTCCACATCTCCGAGGACCGGGAGCGGGCGAGCGTCGTGAGCCTGCCCCGCGACTCGTACGCCGAGATGCCGGAGCACGTGGACGCGACCACCGGCAAGCAGCACGAGGCGCACCCGGTGAAGCTGAACGCCGCCTACGCCGAGGGCGGGCCCGGGCTGACGGTGCGGACCGTCGAGAACATGACGGGCGTCAAGATCGACCACTATCTGGAGGTCGACTTCATCAGCTTCATGAAGACGGTGGACGCGGTCGGCGGGGTGGAGATCTGTACGGCGCGGCCGATGAAGGACTCGTACACCGGGCTCGACCTGCCGGCCGGGCCGCACGAGCTGACCGGCGGGCAGGCGCTGCAGTACGTGCGCTCACGCCATGTCGACGGGGCGGCCGACATCGGCCGGATGGAGCGCCAGCAGCGCTTCCTGGCGGCGCTGATCGACCGGGTGACCAGCGGCGGGGTGCTGCTCAACCCGGTGAGGTTCCGCGAGGTCGCCACGACGATGCTGAGCTCGGTGCGGGCGGACCGCGGTTTCGGTACGGAGCAGATCCTGGCTCTGTCGAAGGCGATGCGGGGCTTCAACCCGGCGTCCTCGGAGTTCGTCTCGGTGCCGGTCGGGGACATGAGCTTCCCGGTGCAGGGCATCGGCTCGACGGTGAAGTGGGACGCTCCGAAGGCGCAGAAGCTCTTCCAGGCGCTGCGCGACGACCGGCCGCTCGCCCCGCAGAAGGCGGGGGCGGCGAAGGGCGGGCCGAAGACGGCGGTGGTGGACGTGGCGCCGAGGACGATCCGGGTGCAGGTCTACAACGGGACGCAGACGGACGGTCTGGGCCGGAAGGTCGACGACGCGCTGCGGGCCACGGGCTTCGACACGACGCGCGCGCCGCGCACCGGGGACGGCCCGGAGCGCGCGCGGACGCTCGTGGAGTACGACCCGCGCTGGGACCGCTCGGCGAAGTCCCTGGCGGCGGCGCTGCCGGGGGCCGAGCTGCGGGCGGTGAAGGGGCGGGGAGGGACGCTGCGGGTTTCTGTGGGCCTGGACTACAAGGGGGTCACCCCGGTGCGGGCGGAGGAGACCCACAAGGGGCCGTTCGAGGCGGTCACGGGGGACCAGGTGGTCTGCCCGCAGGGCGACCGTCAGTCCTCGTAGCCCTCCGCCGCGCGGCGTTCGCGGAGGTCCTTGATCGCGCGGCGGCGGGCCAGGCGGTGGGTGCGGCGGATCTGGGCCTCCTGGTAGCGGCGCTTGTCCCGCTCGGTCTCCGGGAGCACCGGGGGGACCCGGCGCGGCTTGCCGTCGCCGTCGACCGCCGCGAAGACCAGGTAGGCGGAGCCGACCTGCTGGGCGGGGGTGGACTCGTTCCAGCGCTCGGCCATCACCCGGACGCCGACCTCCATCGAGGAGCGGCCGGTCCAGTTGACCTGCGCCTTCACATGAAGCAGGTCCCCGATCCGTACCGGCTCCAGGAACACCATCTCGTCCATGGAAGCCGTCACGGCCGGCCCGCCGGAGTGGCGGCCCGCGACAGCGCCCGCCACGTCGTCCACCAGCTTCATGATCACGCCGCCGTGCACCGTCCCCAGGAGGTTGGTGTCGTGGCTCGTCATGATGTGGCTGAGGGTGGTGCGGGACGCGGAGGTGGGCTTGCCCGGAATATCGCCCTCCGGGCGGTCCGTGCGCTGGGCCTGGTCTGTCATGCCCTCCACCTTATGCCGGGTCCCGGCCTCGTCCTCTTTGCATCAGCTTGGCAACAGCGCCGCCCCGATTCCCCACCCGCCCTGTCGGCCGCCAGGAGGCGGCCTGCACACTGGTCCGCATGAATGACTGGTCCGATGACGGCGGATACGGCCGCGGCAGCGCGAACTCGCAGCCCGAGGGGGCTCGCCGGATGCGCCATGTGCAGCGCCCGCAGGTTCCCCAGCAGCCGCCGCAGTACGACCCCGGTTACGGCCAGGGCCGCCCGCAGCAGGCGGGCCCCGGGTACGACAGCGGCTACAACACCGGCCAGGTCTACGGCCAGCGGAACTACGGCGGCGGGCAGCAGCCCCCGGCCGGTCCGCAGCAGCCGGGGCACGGCTACCCGGGCCCCGCGGGGCCGCCGGCTCCGGACTGGCGTCGCCGGATCAAGATCGGCTCGATCGTCCTGGTCGTCGCCCTGCTCGGCTGGAGCATCGGTACGTACGCCTGGGCCAGCTCCCGGATGCGCAACGAGGTCGATCTGGGCAAGGTCATCGAGCGGCCTGCCGCGGGCGACTGCACCACGTATCTGATCGTCGGCTCGGACAGCCGTGAGGGCATGTCGGCCGAGGAGAAGAAGAAGCTGCACACCGGTTCCGCCGAGGGCAAGCGGACCGACTCGATGATGATCCTCGCCGCCTGTTCCAGCGGGAACACGATGATCTCGCTGCCCCGCGACTCGTGGGTCACCATCCCCTCCTTCGTCGGCTCGGAGTCCGGGAAGAAGTTCGGGGCGCGCGGCGGCTCCAAGCTGAACGCGGCGTACGCGATGGACGGCCCGGAACTCCTGGTCCGCACGGTCGAGTTCAACACCGGGCTGCGCATCGACCACTACGCGGAGATCGGCTTCGCCGGCTTCGCGAACATCGTGGACGCGCTCGGCGGTGTCGAGATGAACATCGAGAAGGGCTTCAAGGACAAGAAGTCCGGCGCCGACTTCCAGGCGGGCGAGCAGACCCTCAACGGTGAGCAGGCCCTCGCGTTCGTCCGTACCCGGTACGCGTTCGCCGAGTCGGACCTCGCGCGGACGAAGAACCAGCAGAAGTTCCTCTCCGCCCTGGCCAACCAGGCGGCGACGCCGGGCACGATCCTCAACCCGTTCAAGCTGTACCCGACGCTGGGCGCCGGCCTGGACACGCTGATCGTCGACAAGGACATGTCGCTGTACGACCTCGGCAAGATGTTCTTCGCCATGAAGGGCATCAGCGGCGGCGACGGGAAGTCGATGAACATCCCGATCTCGGGCAGCGCGCCGCAGGGTTCGCTGAAGTGGGACATGCCGAAGGTGAAGCAGCTGGTGTCGCAGATCCAGAACGACGAGAAGGTCACGGTGACGTCGGACCGCTGACCGGCGGGGTGACCGGTGGGTAGGGGCCTAGCCTGAGAGAGGGGCCCCTATCCCGAGGTGGTGTGCCATGTCCGAGGACAGCAAGTACTGGGCTTCCGGAAACTGGCAGGTCTCCGAGGGCGACGTCGACGATTTCATCGACCGCTGGCGCGCCTTCCTCACGTGGACCAAGGAGGCCAATGACGGCTTCTACTCCGCGCGGCTCATCCGTGACCTGAGCGAGCCGCGCCACTTCGTGTCCTTCTCCTCCTGGCGGGACCCGGCGGCGATGAAGGAGTGGCAGAGCAAGCCCGAGTTCGCCGAGCACTTCGGCGCCTGCCGGGCCCTGTGCGACGACATGTCGAGCGGCGGGTACGAGCTGGCTGTCGCGGTGTGACGAGGGGCACCCGGGGGCGACAGGCGCGGAAGCACAGACCGTGGCTTGGCTCAGCTCAGCTCAGCTCAGCTCACCTCAGCTCAGCTCAGCTCAGCTCAGCTCAGCTCAGCTCAGCTCAGCTCAGCGACAGACAACCGGTGGCGGGTCGGGCTTCATGTCAGGCTGGTCTCCGCCCGGTGGGAGTGCGCCCAAGCGAGTGAGCGCCTGGCCACGGCCCGGCGACTGCGCCCCCGGGAGTCAGCCCCACCCGGCCCGTCGGCCGCCGGATGACCCTAAGGACGCCACCACCCCTCCCCGGAGGGCGATTTGACCAGACGTGCGACCTTCCCACCATGGGTTACTCACGGTAGCGCGAACTTGGCAGTCAGCTCTGGAAGGCCTTCGGGGGGTGACTCCGGAGCCCGGGGCCACGCGCGTCAGTGCGTCAGATGCCGCGGGCGGCGAGATGGAGACCGCAGCCGCAGTGCCTCTACGTGAAGTCGTTCTCTCCGCCCGGCTCAAGGTCGACATCCATGTCGGATTCTTGCCAGAAGGTGGGCGGCAGTTGATGTTCCACTGCGCCCATGACCATCACGCAGCCGAACAATGCCCACTCCTTCCGCTCCCTGCACACCCCCTCCGCACCCCTCATGCTCGCCAATGCCTGGGATGTTGCCAGCGCCCGCGTCATCGAGGCCGCAGGCGCCCCCGCGATCGCCACCACCAGTGCCGGCGTCGCCTGGTCGCTGGGTTCCCCGGACGGCGACTTCCTTGCCCGGGACCGAGCCCTGAAGGTCATCGCCCGAATCGTCGCAGCCGTCGCGATTCCAGTCACCGCTGATATCGAGGGTGGGTACGGGAGGGACGCCCTCGGCGTTGGCGAGACCGTTGCCGGAGTGCTCGCAGCGGGCGCCGTCGGCGTCAATATCGAAGACGGCACCCGGCCCCCGATAGAACTCGCGACACGGCTTGCCGCGGCCCGGCAGACCGCCGACCGGGCGGGCGCGGACTTGTTCCTCAACGCTCGTATCGACACCTTTCTGTTCGAGATCGGCGACCCGGACACCCGACTCGAGGAAACGCTTGCCCGGGCGCACATGTACGTCGATGCCGGCGCGGACGGCATCTTCGTCCCTGGCGTCACCGACACCGCCACCATCGCGGCGTTGGCCGGGGACATCTCCGTACCGCTGAACGTCATGGTCGGCCCCGGCGCCCCGACCGTTGCCGAACTCGGCGCCCTCGGCGTGGCTCGCGTCAGTCTCGGTTCGGGCGTGGCGCAGGTCGCCTACGCTGCCGTCCGCCGCACCGCGCAGGAGCTCTTCGGCGCAGGCGAATACGACTCCCTCGCCGACGGCATGGCCTTCCCGGAACTCGACGAGCTGCTCTCCGAGCGCCACTGACCGGGGCCGCCAACCGGCCTCAAGCCCGCGAGGTCGTTCACTCGGTGGCGCGAAGGAACCCGCTCTGCAGCAGGTCCAGTGCATCCGGGGGCTTCGGGAGGTGCGGCGCACACTCCGCGCAGGCGTAGACGGTGAACCCGGGGCCCGACCCCGCGTGTACCTCGGAGACGACGACGGGGTCCGTGGTGAGCCGCTCGCACCGGACGCACATCCGCGCGGGCGCCCTCGCGGGGCGGCGCGCGGCCATCAGGCCGCACCGACGAGGTGCGTGTCGAGATCGATCCCGAAGTCCGCAGCGAGGACGAGTGCGAGGCGGCGGCTCCGCTGCTCATGGGCTCGCAGGTACGGGCGTACCAGCGCCGTCTCCGTACCGTCGAGCGGGGCGTCGAGCCCGTACGGCGAGCGTGGGGCCGGGAGTTGAGGCGCCGGGCGCGGGGGTGCGGCCACGCAAGGGCGGGGCGCGCCGGTGCCGGGCGGCGCGAAAAGGAGCCTCGCCCGGCGAACGAGGGCGCGGATAAGGTGGGCCATGTCGGTCTGCTTTCGCTGGGTCGGATCGGCCATGCCCCGGGACGGCTCCACCCGTCGCCGGGGTCTGCGTTCTTCAGCAGCGTAGAAGGGGGAAAGAGGCTGCGATAGCTACCCCCGTCTACCCCCTGGGGTGGCTATGGCACGTCTCCGGAGGCCACTAAAGTCATGGCTTGTGAGCATTGACCGGGAAGGGGCCATCGCGCCCTATCGCCAGATCGCGACGATCCTGCGTGGGCGCATTGAGAACGGCAGCATCCCGCCCCGCCGCCGCATCCCGAGCCTGGTCGCGCTGGAGGCGGAGTTCGGCGTGGCACGCGACACGCTCCGCAAGGCGGTGCAGGTCCTCAAGGACGAGGGGCTCGTGCACACGGTCACCGGCATGGGCGTCTACGTCGTCGACAAGGCCCCGGAGTAACGGGAAGGCCCCCGGCATCACGCCGGGGGCCTTCACCCATACCGCCTCCGTACTACGGGAGGTTGCGGGCCATGACGATGCGCTGGACCTGGTTGGTGCCTTCGTAGATCTGGGTGATCTTGGCGTCGCGCATCATGCGCTCGACGGGGTAGTCGCGGGTGTAGCCGTAGCCGCCGAGGAGCTGGACGGCGTCGGTGGTGACCTCCATGGCGACGTCGGAGGCGAAGCACTTGGCCGCGGCGCCGAAGAAGGTCAGGTCGCCGTCGACGCGCTCGGACTTGGCGGCGGCGGCGTAGGTGAGCTGACGGGCGGCCTCGAGCTTCATGGCCATGTCGGCGAGCATGAACTGCACGCCCTGGAAGTCGGCGATCGGCTTGCCGAACTGCTTGCGCTCCTTGACGTAGCCCTTGGCGTAGTCGAGGGCGCCCTGGGCGATGCCGATGGCCTGGGCGGCGATCGTGATCCGGGTGTGGTCCAGGGTCTTCATCGCGGTGGCGAAGCCGGTGCCCTCCGCGCCGATCATCCGGCTCGCGGGGATCCGGACGTTGTCGAGGTAGACCTCGCGGGTCGGGGAGCCCTTGATGCCCAGCTTCTTCTCCGGCGCACCGAACGACACGCCCTCGTCGGACTTCTCCACCACGAACGCGGAGATGCCCTTGGAGCGCTTCTCGGGGTCGGTGACGGCCATCACCGTGTAGAACTCCGACTCCCCGGCGTTGGTGATCCACCGCTTGACACCGTTGAGGATCCAGAAGTCGCCGTCCCGGACCGCGCGGGTCTTCATCCCGGCCGCGTCCGAGCCGGCGTCCGGCTCGGACAGGCAGTAGGAGAACATCGCCTCGCCCTTGGCGAGCGGGCCGAGGTAGGCCTTCTTCAGCTCCTCCGAGCCGGACAGCACCACCGGCAGCGAGCCGAGCTTGTTGACCGCCGGGATCAGCGAGGACGACCCGCACACCCGGGCGACCTCCTCGATCACGATCACCGTCGCCAGCGCGTCCGCCCCGGCACCGCCGTACGCCTCGGGCACGTGCACGGCCTGCAGATCCGCCGCCACCAGCGCGTCCAGCGCCTCACGCGGGAACCGGGCCTCCTCGTCGACCGCCGCCGCGAACGGCGCGATCTTCGCCTCCGCCAGCGCACGGACCGTCTCCCGGAGCATCTCGTGCTCCTCGGACGGGCGATACAGGTCGAAATCGGCAGAACCCGCCATGCTCATTCACTCCCACGTCTGCTAACTACCGTTAAGTAACCCAAATGGTAGGGCGTGCCCGGGCGCCGGACCAGGGCCCGACCCTCGCCGCACCAGGGCGCGACTATGCTCGGGCAGGCATTCCGCCCGACGTCACTGGAGTCCCGTATGGCCCTCAAGATCACCGTGATCGGCACCGGATATCTCGGGGCCACGCACGCAGCGGCCATGGCGGAGCTCGGCTTCGAGGTCCTCGGTCTCGACGTCGTGCCCGAGAAGATCGAGCTGCTGGCCACCGGACGCGTACCGATGTACGAGCCCGGCCTGGAGGAGCTGCTCGCCCGGCATGTCGCCGGGATCGAGGGGTCGACGGGCCGGCTGCGTTTCACCACCTCCTGGGAGGAGGTCGGCGCCTTCGGCGACGTCCACTTCGTCTGCGTGAACACTCCGCAGAAGCACGGCGAGTACGCGTGTGACATGAGCTACGTCGACGCGGCGTTCACCTCGCTCGCGGGCGTGGTGCGGGAGGGCGCGCTGGTCGTCGGCAAGTCGACCGTGCCGGTCGGCTCGGCCGAGCGGCTGGCGGAGCTGCTGCCGGAGGGCGTCGAGCTGGCCTGGAACCCGGAGTTCCTGCGGGAGGGCTTCGCCGTGCGGGACACCCTGCACCCGGACCGGGTCGTGGCCGGGGTGACGAGCGAGCGGGCCGAGAAGCTGCTGCGCGAGGTGTACGCCGGGCCGATCGCCGACGGCTCGCCTTTCGTGGTGACGGACTTCCCGACGGCGGAGCTGGTGAAGACCGCGGCGAACTCCTTCCTCGCGACCAAGATCTCCTTCATCAACGCGATGGCGGAGGTCTGCGAGGCGGCCGGCGGCGATGTCGCGAAGCTGGCGGAGGCCATCGGCTACGACGAGCGGATCGGGTCCAAGTTCCTGCGGGCCGGGATCGGCTTCGGTGGCGGCTGTCTGCCGAAGGACATCCGCGCCTTCATGGCGCGGGCGGGCGAGCTCGGCGCGGACCAGGCGCTGACCTTCCTGCGGGAGATCGACTCGATCAACATGCGGCGGCGGGGCCAGATGGTCGAGATGGCGCGTGAGGCGCTGGGCGGCGGCTCGTTCCTGGGCAAGCGGGTGGCCGTGCTCGGCGCCACGTTCAAGCCGGACTCGGACGACGTACGGGACTCGCCCGCGCTGAACGTGGCCGGACAGATCCACCTCCAGGGCGGCCAGGTCACGGTCTACGACCCCAAGGGCATGGGGAACGCGCGCCGGCTCTTCCCGACGCTCGGGTACGCGGACTCGGCCCTGGACGCCGTGCGCGGAGCGGACGTGGTGCTGCACCTGACCGAGTGGCGTGAGTTCCGCGACGAGCTGGACCCGGCCGAGCTGGGGGCGGCGGTGACCTCGCGGGTGATCCTGGACGGCCGCAACGCGCTGGACGCGGCGCTGTGGCGCGAGGCGGGCTGGGTGTACCGCGCGATGGGCCGCCCGCGCGCTTAGGGACATGCACGACGGCGCCCCGCCGCGCCCCCGGTCGACGGGGGGGACGGCGGGGCGCCGTCGTGTCAGGCGCGCACGGTCGTCGGGGTCGGCGGCGCGGCGGCGCATCAGGCGCGCACGGTCGTCGGGACGACGGGGCGGCGGCGTGTCAGGCCGCGCGGCGCAGGCGGGTCGTGCGGGAGAGGAACTCCGTGTCCCGCAGGACCCTGGTCGCGTTCGTGTGGGCCAGGGCGACCAGGTCCGGGGCCGGCCAGCCGCGGCGGAGGAGCTCGGCGAAGAGCGGGGCGTACCCGCTCGCCGGGTCCGCGGTGTGGGAGATGCCGACGCAGTGCGGGCCCGCCGTCGCACGGAGGCGGTCGAGGGTGTCGGCGGTCGCCGCCAGGTCCTCGGTCACCGGGACCATGCAGACCCCGCCGTTCTCGCCGAGCAGCCCCAGGACGTCGTCCGGCAGCCCCTCCGGATCCCCTCGGGTCAGCAGGACCGGGGCCCTGGTGAGCGCGAGGGTGCGGCGCGCCGATTCGGGGTCGGCGCCGGAGAGGTCCACGACGAGGCCCAGGCGGTTCATCTCCCGTACGGCCTCGCGGGCGAAGCCGTCGAAGCGGGGCAGGGCGACGGCCCGCGCCCCGAGCGCGTGGTAGGCACGCAGCGTGGCGATCGAGCCGCCGACGGCCGCCCAGCTCACCGGGCCCAGGAGCGCGGCGACCCGTCCGCAGTTGACGGCGTCGGCCATCTCCGCGGTGGTGTGCGCGAGACGCAGGTCCTCGGGGCAGGAGGCGACGAGCGCACGGATCGCGTCGATCCGCCGCAGCGTGCCGAGCACGCCCTCGTCGGACCCGACGTGCAGGGACCAGAACTGGGCGCCGGTCTCCGCCGCCCGTACCGGCGGAAGGTCCTCCGGGTCGAACACCACGGGTGGCTCCGTGTGCCCCTCGACGACGGGCTGCGCTTCGAGAAGCGACCTTGCGCGGCTCAACTCATCGAGGGGCTGCGGTTGTTCGGGGAGGTCGGGCTCTCCGGCGGGGCCGGTCGACGCGACGGTGAAGGATTGGTGATCATCAAGATCTGCCATGGTGTGACTCCGAACTGAACGAGGCAGTACCGCCCACCGTGACAGCCCCACTGCTCCCCGGCGCGGCGGGTGCGCCGTTCGGGTGATGCCGCCCCGCTCACGGCGAAGGCCCCGCCGAAGCGGGGCCTTCTGTGATGCTCCGTCAGGATGCCGTGGAATCCAGCGAGTCGATCGTCGCGTTGGACGGCCCCCGCGTCTCCCGCAGCTCACGCGAGACCGCCTCCGCGTCCCGCAGCACGCGGACCGCGTTGGACCAGGTCAGCTTGGCGAGGTCGTCGTGCGACCAGCCACGGGTCAGCAGCTCCGCGATCAGGTTCGGATAGCCCGCGACGTCGTCGAGACCGTCCGGGGTGAACGCCGTACCGTCGTAGTCGCCGCCGATGCCGATGTGGTCGATGCCGGCGACCTCACGCATGTGGTCGAGGTGGTCGGCGACGGTCGCCGCGGTGGCGATGGGGCGCGGGTTCTCCGCCTCGAAGGCGCGGTGGATCTTCATCGCCGCCGGCGTCGTGTCGAGGTGGTGCAGTCCGTGCGCCCGCATGTTCTCGTCGGCCCGGGCGGTCCACTCCACGGCCGCGGGGAGGATGAACTTCGGCACGAACGTCGCCATCGCCACTCCCCCGTTCCCGGGCAGCTGCGCGAGCACGTCGTCGGGGATGTTCCGCGGGTGGTCGCAGACCGCACGCGACGAGGAGTGCGAGAAGACCACCGGCGCGACGGAGGTGGCGAGCGCGTCCCGCATCGTCGTCGCGGCGACGTGCGAGAGGTCGACGAGCATCCCGATGCGGTTCATCTCCCGGACGACCTCGTGGCCGAAGGGGGAGAGACCGCCGACGCCCGGCTCGTCGGTCGCCGAGTCCGCCCACGCGGTGTTGTCGTTGTGGGTGAGCGTCATGTAGCGCACGCCCAGGGTGTGCAGCGCGCGGAGCGTGGCGAGGGAGTTGTTGATGGAGTGGCCACCCTCGGCGCCCTTCAGGGAGGCGATACGGCCCTCCTTCCGCGCCGACTCCATGTCGTCCGCGCTCAGCGCGGGGGCCAACTCCCCCGCGTACCGCTCCAGCAGCTGGTCGACGATGTCGATCTGCTCCAGGGTGGCGCTGACCGCGTCGTCACCGGTCAGCTCGCACGACACGTACACCGACCAGAACTGGGCGCCGACCCCGCCGGCGCGCAGCCGGGCCAGGTCGGTGTGGAGCGCGCCGGTCTGGTCGGCCGCGATGTCGAGCCGGTCCAGGTCGTACGCCGCGTGCTTGCGCAGCGCCCACGGCAGGTCGTTGTGACCGTCGACGACGGGTGCGGAGCCCAGCAGCTCCAGCGCCTCCGCCAGCCGGTCGGCCGCGCTCACGGGGGCGTTCGCCTGGCCGCTCACTTGGCGAAGCCGAACGACTCCGAGCCCTCGACCTTGGCGCGCAGCCGCTTGCCCTTCTCGGTCGCCTGGTCGTTCAGCTCCTGCTGGAACTCCCGCATCCGGCCGAGTAGTTCGGCGTCGTGGGCGGCGAGGATCCGGGCCGCGAGCAGACCGGCGTTGCGCGCCCCGCCGACGGAGACCGTGGCCACCGGCACACCGGCCGGCATCTGCACGATGGACAGGAGCGAGTCCATGCCGTCGAGGTACTTCAGCGGGACCGGCACACCGATGACGGGGAGCGGGGTCACCGAGGCGAGCATCCCCGGCAGGTGGGCGGCGCCACCGGCGCCCGCGATGATCGTCTTCAGCCCGCGGTCCGCGGCCTGCTCGCCGTACGCGACCATCTCGCGCGGCATGCGGTGCGCGGAGACGACGTCGACCTCGTAGGCGATCTCGAACTCGTCCAGGGCCTGGGCCGCGGCCTCCATGACGGGCCAGTCGGAGTCGGATCCCATGACGATGCCGACGACGGGGCTCACATCGGGGCTGGTACTCATTCGGTGATCGTTCCTCGCAGATAGCCGGCGGCGTGACGGGCGCGCTCCAGCACCTCGTCCAGGTCGTCGCCGTAGGTGTTGACGTGCCCCACCTTGCGGCCGGGCTTCACGTCCTTGCCGTACATATGGATCTTGAGCTGCGGATCCCGGGCCATGCAGTGCAGATAGGCGTAGTACATGTCCGGGTAGTCCCCACCCAGCACATTGCACATGACCGTCCACTTCGCGCGCGGGCGGGGATCGCCCAGCGGGAGGTCGAGGACGGCCCGGACGTGGTTGGCGAACTGCGAGGTGATCGCGCCGTCCTGGGTCCAGTGGCCGGAGTTGTGCGGGCGCATGGCGAGCTCGTTGACGAGGATGCGGCCGTCGGTGGTCTCGAAGAGCTCCACGGCCAGATGGCCGACGACGTCGAGCTCCTTGGCGATCCGCAGCGCCAGCTCCTGCGCCTGGCCGGCCAGCTCGGCCGACAGGTCCGGCGCGGGCGCGATCACGGTGTCGCAGACGCCGTCGACCTGCCGGGACTCGACGACCGGGTAGGCGACGGCCTGGCCGTGCGGGGAGCGGACGATGTTCGCGGCGAGCTCGCGCGAGAAGTCGACCTTCTCCTCGGCCAGCACCGCGACGCCGGCGAGGAACGGGTCGCGCGCGTCCGCCTCCGTACGGACGAACCAGACGCCCTTGCCGTCGTAGCCGCCGCTCACGGTCTTGAGGATGATCGGGAAGCCGCCCACCTCAGCCGCGAAGGCCGCCGCGTCCGCCGGATCGGCGACGATCCGGTGGCGGGGGCTCGGCGCGCCGATCTCGTCGAGCTTGGCGCGCATCACCCCCTTGTCCTGGGCGTGCACCAGCGCGGCGAGCCCCGGGCGGATGACGATGCCGTCGTCCGCCAGGGCTCGCAGATGCTCGGCGGGGACGTGCTCGTGATCGAAGGTGATCACGTCACAGCCGCGCGCGAAGTCACGCAGCGTAGCCAGGTCGCGATAGTCGCCGATGACGACCTCGCTCACCACCTGGGCCGCCGAGTCCTGCGGGGTGTCACTGAGCAGCTTGAACTTGATGCCGAGGGGGATGCCCGCCTCGTGGGTCATACGGGCGAGCTGACCGCCACCGACCATGCCGACTACCGGGAACGTCACCCTCTTAGGGTATCCGCACGATGCGCGGACCCTCCGCCGCCTGTGGTTTACGACAGCACGGGTGGGTTTTCCCATGCTTTGCAATGTCCCCGGGCAGGTGCCAGGTGGGCTGGTTAGCATGGCTTGGTTGACGAAACCGAACGGACGGGGCTGAGCAATCACCATGAGTGAACCCAGCGCACTGCGTGTGCGGCTTGATCGGCTCACGCGCGAGTTCGCGAAGTTCGGTGCGGTCGGTGGAGTCGGCCTCCTGGTGGACCTCGGGGTCTTCAACCTCGTACGCCATCTCACGGAGGTGCCCGTCGTCCGGGCGAGCATCATCGCCACCGTCGTCGCGATCGGCTTCAACTACCTGGGCTTCCGGTACTTCACCTACCGGGACCGCGACAAGAGCAGCCGCACCAAGGAGCTGACGCTCTTCCTGCTGTTCAGCGTCGCCGGCCTGGTGATCCAGAACGGCATCCTGTACGCGGCGACGTACGGCTTCGGCTGGGACACCCCGCTGCAGAGCAACGTCTTCAAGTTCCTCGGGATCGGCGTCGCGACGCTGTTCCGCTTCTGGTCGTACCGGACCTGGGTGTTCCGGACGCTGCCGGCACGGGAGGCGGTACAGACCGCCGAATCGTTCCTGGAGCAGGCACCGGTGGAGGCACCCGTCCAGGCGACCGGGAAGCAGCCGGACCACGTCCTCTAGCGGACCGGTCCGGATCTGCCGCACGCGCTAGCGGACCGGGCGCTCCTGGTCCTTGCGGCTTCTGACCTCGCGGCCCAGGAAGAGCGCGAACACCGGGGGATGCTGCTGAAGCAGCTCCAGCCGGCCTCCGTCCGCCTCCGCCAGGTCCCGGGCGACGGCGAGTCCGATCCCGGTGGAGTTGCGGCCGCTGATGGTCCGCTCGAAGATCCGCGCGCCGAGATCGGCCGGGACACCCGGGCCCTCGTCGGTGACCTCGATCACGGACTGGTTGCCGGTGACCCTGGTGCGCAGGGCGACCGTGCCGCCGCCGTGCATGAGCGAGTTCTCGATCAGCGCGGCGAGGACCTGGGCCACGGCGCCCGGGGTGCCGACCGCGCGCATGCCCTGCTTGCCCGAGTGGACGATGGCCCGGCCCGCGCTGCGGTACGCGGGGCGCCACTCCTCGATCTGCTGCTTGATGACCTCGTCGAGGTCGAAGGCGATGGCGGAGCCCGTGCGGGGGTCCCGCGAGTTGGTGAGCAGCCGCTCCACGACGTCGGTGAGCCGCTCGACCTGGGTGAGCGCGATCGTCGCCTCCTCCTTGACCGTGTCGAGGTCGTCGGCGACGGCCACCTCCTCCAGGCGCATGGAGAGCGCCGTGAGGGGCGTACGGAGCTGGTGCGAGGCGTCCGCGGCGAGCCGGCGCTCGGCGGTCAGCATCCGGGCGATCCGCTCGGCCGAGGCGTCCAGGACGTCGGCGACCCGGTCGAGCTCCGGTACGCCGTACCGCTTGTGGCGCGGGCGGGGGTCGCCGGAGCCGAGGCGCTCGGCCGTCTCGGCCAGGTCCGTGAGCGGGGACGTCAGCCGGTTCGCCTGCCGTACGGCGAGCAGGACGGCGGCCACGACGGCGAGCAGGGCCACGGCGCCGATGATCAGCAGGGTGCGGCCCACCTCGCTGGTGATCGTGGAGCGGGACTCCTCGACGGTCACGGTCTCGCCGCGCTCGCCCTCCGCGGTGCCGCGGATGACGCTGCCCGCGGGGCGGGCGCCGATCTCGATGGGGGCGCGGCCGGGGATCTCGATCAGGGCGTACCGCTTGGCGCCGCTCTGCTGGGCGAGGATGTCCGGATTGACGGGCTCCCCGCCGACGAGCCGGCTGTCGACGATGGAGACCAGCCGCACGGCCTCGGAGTCCACGCTCTCCTGGGCACTGCTGGAGATGGTCCGCGTCTCGACGATGACGAGGGACACCCCGAAGACGGCGATGACGACGAGCACCACGGCGAGCGTGGAGTTGATCAGGCGGCGACGCACGGGGCGGTCCTCCGGGCCGGGGGGTGGGGTACTCCCCCGAGCCTACGGCGCGGGACGCCGCGGCCTATCCGACCCTGATCCGCCGGACAGGTCCTAGCTCTTCTCGAAGCGGAAGCCGACGCCGCGGACGGTGGCGATGTAGCGCGGGTTGGCCGCGTCGTCGCCGAGCTTCTTGCGGAGCCAGGAGATGTGCATGTCGAGGGTCTTGGTCGACGACCACCACGTGGTGTCCCAGACCTCCCGCATCAGCTGGTCGCGGGTGACGACCCGGCCCGCGTCGCGGACGAGGACCCGGAGCAGGTCGAACTCCTTCGCCGTGAGCTGGAGCTCCTCGTCGCCCATCCAGGCGCGGTGCGACTCGACGTCGATCCGGACCCCGTGCGTCGCGGGCGGGACGGCCGGCTCGGTGGCGCCGCGCCGGAGCAGGGCCCGGACGCGGGCGAGGAGCTCGGCGAGGCGGAACGGCTTGGTGACGTAGTCGTCGGCGCCCGCGTCGAGCCCGACGACGGTGTCGACCTCGTCGGCGCGGGCCGTGAGCACCAGGATCGGAACGGTGTGACCCTCGGAGCGCAGCCGCCGGGCGACCTCGAGGCCGTCCATGCCGGGCAGCCCCAGATCGAGCACGACGAGGTCGACGCCGCCCTGGAGTCCGGCGTCGAGGGCGGTCGGTCCGTCCTCGCGCACCTCGACCTCGTACCCCTCTCTCCGCAGCGCACGGGCCAGCGGTTCCGAGATGGATGCGTCGTCCTCGGCGAGCAGTACACGGGTCATGGGGTGATGGTAGTCCGCACGGCGGACGGCCCGGGGCGTGATCGACAGGGTGGCCGCGACCCCTGCGCTTCAAGGGCGTTAACCTGCACATGACCTTCGAATAGGGGCCGTTGGTTCCTTCGTCACCTGTGATCCATCTCTCAAGTCCTTCCATATCCGGCACTGTCGTGCCGTATGGTGGCGAGGGTTCTGATGCGGTAATCGGGGACCTTTGGCCCGCTATAGGCGCCAAGGGTCTCTTTTCTGCGCGAGGTCGGCTTCGCCAACCTTGAGGACAGTGAATGACCTGTGGGCCGGGTTCCGTGACGTGATGACACGTCCGGGGCGTGGATCCCGGCGGGGTGCGACCACTCCCGCCGGTGCCGGCCTCCCCCACCGGGCGCACCACGCTCACAAGGCGCGCGTCCCGACAGAGCAAGGATCGACATGGCGTCCAGCCTGACGACGGCTTCGACCGGAGTTCCCCGGTACCAGAAGACGTTCCTCGGCCACCCCCGCGGCCTGACCACCCTCTTCTTCACCGAGATGTGGGAGCGCTTCTCCTACTACGGGATGCGGGCCCTGCTGGTGTACTACCTGGTCTCCGGCGGCGCCGACGCCGCCGTGGGCAGCCAGGGCGGCGGTCTGGCGATGAAGGCCGCCACCGCCACGGCCATCTACTCCGTGTACGTGTCGATGGTCTACCTGATGGCGATGCCGGGCGGCTGGTTCGGCGACCGCGTCTGGGGCGCCCGCAAGACCGTCACCATCGCCGGTTTCGTGATCATGGCCGGCCACGTCTCGCTGGCCCTGCCCGGTTCGGCGATGTTCTTCGTCGGCCTCGCGCTGGTGGCCGTCGGCTCGGGTCTGCTGAAGGCCAACATCTCGACGATGGTGGGTCACCTCTACGACGGTCCCGAGGACCCGCGTCGTGACGGCGGCTTCACGCTCTTCTACGTCGGCATCAACCTCGGCGCCTTCGTCGCTCCGCTCCTCATCGGAACGATCGGCAAGGAAGTCAACTGGCACCTCGGCTTCGCGCTCGCCGCGGTGGGCATGGGCCTGGGTCTCGCCGTCTTCCTGGCCTTCGCCAAGAGCCTCAACCCGAAGAGCAGCGAGGTCCCGAACCCGCTCTCCGTCGACGAGCGCAAGGCGATCATCACCAAGGTCGCGCTCGTCGTCGCCCTCGTGGCCGTCTTCTACGGCATCGTCGTCGCCCTCGGCCTGTACACGCTGAACTGGGCCCTGGTCCCGCTCACCGTCGCCGGTCTGCTCATTCCGATCGCCGTCCTGGCCCGCATCAAGCGCGACAAGGATCTGAGCAAGGGCGAGCAGTCGAAGGTGACCGGCTACATCTGGTTCTTCGTGGCCGCCGCGATCTTCTGGATGATCTACGACCAGGGTGGCTCGACCCTGTCCCTCTTCGCGGACGGCAAGACCGCCGACACCGTCTTCGGTCTCGGCTTCTCCGCCACCTGGTACCAGTCCCTGAACCCGCTCTTCGTCATGGCGCTGGCCCCGGTCTTCGCCTGGCTGTGGCTGTGGCTGGCCCGCAAGAACCAGGAGCCGAACACCATCGTGAAGTTCGCGATGGGTCTGGTCCTCGTCGGTGCGTCCTTCTTCGTCTTCATCGTTCCGATGAACATGTCGGGCGACGGCACGATGGTCTCCCCGATGTGGCTCGTCTCGATCTACATGATCCAGACCATCGGTGAGCTCTGCCTCTCCCCGGTCGGCCTCTCCGTCACCACGAAGATGGCGCCGAAGAAGTACGCCTCCCAGATGATGGGTGTCTGGTTCCTCGCCGTCACCGCCGGTGACTGCACCACGGGTCTGCTCTCCATCGCGGGCGTGGACCTGAACGGAACCGGGATCATCGCGATGCAGGCGACGCTCGCCGTCGCGGCCGGCTTCGCGATCTACATGTACCGCAAGAAGGTCCAGGCGCTCATGGGCGACGTCCACTGACGCCCACGTCTCGCGTCGTACGCACGTGAGGGCCGCCGCACCGATTCCCGGTGCGGCGGCCCTCCGCCGTTTCCGCGCCTACGTCACCTCCGCAGCCGCGCCCACGGGGTGAACGTGAACACCGCGCCGCCGAGCAGGATCACCGTGCCGGCCACCAGGGCGAGGGCGCGCAGGGCGCCGTCGTCCTCGGCGCCCGTCTCGGCGAGGCCACCGCCGGAGCCGGCCGAGCCCGAGCCGCTGCCCGACCCCGAGCCGCCGGATGCCGCGCCGCCCTCCTGCTTCGTCGTGTCGAGTTCGAGCGAGGCCTGGACGGCGCCCTTGACCTGGCAGGGGATCACGATCGGCGAGCCGCCGAGCGAGACGTTGATGGTCAGGGTGCCGGGGCTGAGCGTGGCCTTGCCGCTCGCGCCGGGCTTGTACGTGCCCTTCATGTCCGGCAGGTCGACCGGCTTGCCCTGCTCCAGCGGTGCGGAGTTCGCCGGGCCGTCGACCTTGACCGTGCCGCTGTCGGCGCCACCGAGCTTGACCGCCATGGAGGGCTTGAGGGCCCCGGCGGGGAGCGGGGCGGGGCTGTTCATGACGCCCTTGGCGGTCTTGACCGTGAGGTCGTAGCTGCCGCCGTTCTTCTTGGCGTTGATGGTGACCTTCGAGGTGATGCTCGCCGGGCCGGGCGACTGGCAGGCGAACTGGACCGACACCTCCTTGCCCGTGAAGTCGGTCTGCCCGCCGCCGCCTCCGGAGGTGCTTCCGCCGGACGTACTGCCACCGGCGGTGCTACCGCCCGACGTGCTTCCGCCGGAGGTGCTCCCGCCGGACGTGCTTCCGCCGGACGTGCTCGTCGAGCCGCCCGAAGAGCTGCCTCCGCCCGCCGAGACCTTGATCGTCGCCCCGACCGCCACCGTCTCCTTCGGCGAACACTTCGTGTCCGTCGACATCGGCTTCGAGACGTTGATGTTGTACTTGTCCGGCGTCAGCGTGATCTCGCCCGCCTTCTCCAGCTTCAACTTGCCCTTCATGTCCGGCAGCACCATCGGGCTGTTCTTCGGGATCGGCGGGTTCTGTCGCGGCCCCTCCATGTTCAGCGTGCCGCTCGCCGCTCCGCCGACCTTGATGACGCCGGTCGGCTTCACCGTGTCCTTCTCCAGGTCGAGGATGTCGGGGTTCTTGGACGCGGCCTCGACCGTCTTCCAGACGACCTCCACCTCGTCACCGACCTTGGCCTCCGCCGGCGCGGTGATCTGCACCTTCGTGGTGCCCTGCACCGGCGGGAGGCCGGAGATGGACGGCGGAATGCACTCGGTCTTGTACGCGACCTCGGCGGCCTGAGCGGGGCTGGCGGCCAGCATGATCCCCGCGCCGCCGAGCATCAGCGCGACTCCCGCCGCGCTCATCCTCCGTTGCGTGCTCACTGATGTCCCTTCGTCGTCGGGCTGTGCTCTGACGGTGCGGACGGTGCGGAGTCCGGGGTGAACCACGGCAGGACCGTGGTCGTGGTGGGTTCGTCCCGCGCGGGAGCGGGGGCGGGTTCAGATGTACGTACGAGAGTGCGGCGGCGGCGATGTCCGGTGCGGGACCCGGCGGCGCCGCCCGGCCGGACGCGGTCCACCACGGCCATGCCGATCCGGAAGAGCGCGGCCGGGACGACCACGGCGAGCAGCAGCCAGAACAGCGTCACGCCCCACGGCCGGCCGACCCCCCACGGCTGGTCGACCAGGACCTTGCCGGCGTACTTCACCGACACCTCGTAGTCGCCGTGCGCGCCGGCCGACAGCTCGACGGGGAGTCTGACCTGGGCCTTCTTGCCGGGCTCGATCGTGCCGCGCCACTGGCGCTCCTCGTAGCGCGGCGAGAAGACACCGTGGCTCGTGCCGACCTGGAAGACCGGGTCCTTGACGGGGGTCTGGCCGAGGTTGCCGACGGTGAAGACGACCTCGCGCCGGGCGGGTGCGCCGAACCAGACCAGGACGCCGCTGGAGCCGTCGAGGCGTACGGAGGCGAGGACGGCGAGCCTGCCGTCGCCGGCGGCCTCGGGCAGCGGGGCGGTCGGGTGTCCGGCGACCGTGAAGGCGACGTCCACGACGTCCTGCTGGCCGGTGACCCCGGCCACGTGCACCACGCAGGGGCAGGGCTTGGGCGGCTCGGCCACCGGCATCTTCTGGCTGAAGGCGCCCTTGGCGTCGACCGTGGCGGCCCGGCCGAGGGTGTTGGCGCAGGAGTTGGTGCCCCCGATGACGCCCTTGCCCGGCGCGGACTGACCGCAGATCAGCAGCATGAGCAGCGCGCCGGGTTTCCACCCGGCCCCGCTCACCGTGATGTCGCCGCCCTTGCCGCTCTCGGTCTGCGACAGGGCGACGGTGGGTCCGGGAGCGGACGCCTGGGCGGCGGGCGGCAGCAGGGCGAGCACGAGTGCGGCGAGGAGCAGCGCCACGGCCGTACCGCGGCGGCTTCGCGCCGCGGCGGCGGCCGTCCCGCCGGACGACGCGGCCACGACAGGCACGCGGGGAACCGGACCGGATGCCTCGGCAGCTCGTGCCGCCTCCACCTTGCGCCCCGCGCTCATCGTTCCGCTCCTGCCGTCGCCTCGGCCAACTCGTGTGCCTCCACCGGGGTTTCCGTCGCCTGTCCCGCAGCGCCGGCCCGCTCCGCGTCACCGGTGCGGCGTCTTCGGGCCACGAGGGCAGCTGCGGCCGCCGCCGCGAGCAGGGCGGCCGCCCCGGCGGCGACCGCGCCTCCGGAGACGAACACCCGCTCGGCGCGGGCCGTCGCGACCGGGGCGCCCTGAGCCGTGGCCCGCAGGTGGAGCGTCACCGAGTCGAGCGCGGGCGGGTCGGGCCAGGGTTCGGTGCGGGTGATCCGTTCGCCGGGGCGGAGCGTGAGCGGCAGGGCCCGGGAGGGTCGGTCGAGGACGGTCCCGTACACGCCCTCGGCGCGCAGGGACAGGCTCGGGGCGAGCACCGTGTTGCCGCGGTTGACCAGGGTGTAGTGCACGGCGCCCGAGCCGTCGAGCCGTACCTTCTCGACGGTGAGCGCGGCCAGGCTCGGCCCGCTCACCCGTAGATGCACCGGCACGCGCACCGCGCGCCCGCCCGCCTCGGCGCTCACCGTTCCCCGGTGCTCCCCGGGGGCGGTGTCCGCGGTGACGGTGACGGCGAACGGCACGTCCGCACGGGTCCGCGCCGGGACCGTCACGGTCCGCGCGGCGAACGCGAGCGGGGTGCCCTGTCCGCTCAGCCGTACCGTGAGCGGCTTCGCGCCCGGGTTGGTCACCGAGAGCGTGTCCTCAAGGACGCTGCCGGCCGCGCCCTCCAGATAGACGTACGGCCGCCCCTGTGCCGCCCCCGCCGTCCATCCCGGCGCGGGCGGCGGTGCGGCCGCCACCGCCCCGAGCACGACGACGGCCACCCACGCCCCCCGCATCAGCGTGCCGTGCGCCGCGTGAGCCAGAGCACGCCGGCCGCGCCGGTCAGCAGCACCGTGCCGCCGAGGGTGCCGAGCGCCGTCGCGGAGTCGAGCGGTCCGGTCTTCGGCAGCTCGCCGCCGCTCGTGGACTGCGTCCCACCGGAGTCCGAGGATCCGCCCGCGGCCGTCACATCGAGCTCAAGCGAGGGCTTCGGATTGTTCTTCGGGGTGCAGACGGCCGCGTCCATGCCGAGGGCGTGGACGGTGAGCACGCCCGCCGTGAAGGTGACCTTGCCGCTCTTCTTCGGCGTGTACGTTCCCGTCAACTGCCCGATCTTGATGGGGGTGTTGGGAGGGATGGCCGCCGTGTTCGGCGTGCCCTTGACCTTGAGCACGCCCTCGTCCGCCCCGCCGAGCTCGAGCTCGGCGCGCGGCGTCATGACGCCCTTGGGCAGTTCGATGGGGCTGTCGGAGACGCCCTTCTCGAAGGACATCGTGATCGTGTAGGCGTCGCCGCTCTTGACGGCCTTGATGTCGACGGGCGAGACCGCACCCTTGGGTCCGATCTTCGTCTCGCACGCGTAGTTCACGTCGACGACGGCGGCCTGCGCGGCGGGGGCGGAGACCAGCACCGCCGAGCCCGCCGCCGCCGCTGCCAGCGCGAAAGCTGTTCTCCTCCGGTACGGCACCTCAAGCACCCCTCACCGCGAAGTTACTGACGGCTTATCAGATTGGGCGTCAAGGTACGCCTGGGGCGTTGCAGAGGGAAGACAAAAGGAGGACCGAAGTGCGCCCACCGCCGGATCGCCACGAGCGGGTCGCCGGATCGCCGGGCGGGCGCGGTCGGTTCGCTACGCGGGAGCCGCCAGTTCGGCCCAGACCGTCTTGCCGGGGGCACCCGGCCTGCGCTCGATCCCCCAGTCCAGGCAGAGCCGCTGGACGATGAACATGCCGTGTCCGCCGGGCCGCCCGGCCCGGTGCGGGGTGCGCGGTGCGGGCTGTCCCGCGCCGCGGTCGGTGACCTCCAGGCGCAGCACTTTGGCCCGGCGCAGCACGCGCAGCACCTCGGGGCCCTCGGCGTGCAGACAGGCGTTGGTGACCAGCTCGGAGACGACGAGCAGGACGTCCTCGGCGGCGGCCCTGGCGTCGGCGGTGGCGGCCGGCAGCCAGCCCCAGTCGTAGAGGGCCGTCCTCGTGAAGTCGCGGGCGAGCGGAACGGTGCCGCTGGTGGCGCCGAGCGCGAGCGTACGCACGTCGAGATCGACGGCACCCACGACGGCGTCCACCGACCCCTCGACCTCCCTGCCACCGGCAGCAGTGTCCATCAGCGCTTCACCTCACCGATTCACCAGACAACGGACGAAACCGGGGCTCTCCTGCCCGGTCGTTTCGTGACGACACCCGCCGCTCAGTCCGGGAGTGCCTCCGCGAGCGTGTCGTGCACGGTGAAGACGACGTCCGCACCCGTGATCTCGAAGACCCGGGCGACCACCGGCCGCATCCCCGTCAGATGGACCCCACCCCCTGCGGCGTCGGCTTTCAGGCGGGCTCCGAGGAGCACGTTGAGTCCGGTGGAGTCGCAGAAGTCGAGGCGTGAGCAGTCGACGACGAGTCGTGACCGCCCGGCGTCGAGCGCACGGTCGAGTGGCGTACGCAACACGTCGGCCGTGTGGTGATCGAGCTCACCCACCGGGGTGAGCACTTCGCTCGCGCCCACGGTGCGGACCTCGACCCGCAGCCTCCCCGGCTGCGCGCTGCCGATGTTCTGGCGGTCCATGCCCGTGCCTCTTCTCGCTCTCGCGGATGCCGGTTGACGTGCATCGAACCATACAAGCGAGACGCCAAGGCTTGCACGTGAACTCCACCACATACTCCTGCAAACCGGACAATTGACACTTGCAACCATCCGTGTCGAGCAGGTAGGGCTAGTAAGGAACATTCGAAACGGCCGGCTTTGGAGGCGCCGCAAACCGCAGCAGGAAGAAACGATGGAGGAGACCATGTCACCCCGGCTCGACGCCCCGCGTACCCCCGACGCGCCGTCGGCAGCAACTCCGCCCCCCACCCTCAGCCTTCCCCAGCAGCTTTCCGGAGACCTGCCCGAAGACCTCCCGGAGATCGGACCCTTCGACCAGGTCAACCCCCTCGACGCACGGGCGCTCTCGAAAACGCTGTTCGCCCGGCTCGACGCCCTCGAAGAGGGCACGCACGAGTACGCGTACGTCCGCAACACCCTGGTCGAGCTCAACCTCGCCCTGGTCAAGTTCGCCGCCTCCCGGTTCCGCTCCCGCAGCGAGCCGATGGAGGACATCATCCAGGTCGGCACGATCGGCCTCATCAAGGCCATCGACCGCTTCGAGCTGGCCCGCGGCGTCGAGTTCCCGACCTTCGCGATGCCGACGATCGTCGGCGAGATCAAGCGCTTCTTCCGCGACACCTCCTGGTCCGTGCGCGTGCCGCGCAGGCTCCAGGAGCTCCGCCTCGACCTCGCCAAGGCCGGTGACGAACTGGCCCAGCGGCTCGACCGCGCGCCGACCGTCGGCGAACTCGCCGAGGAGCTCGACCTGAGCCGCGACGAGGTCGTCGAGGGCATGGCCGCCAGCAACGCGTACACCGCGAGCTCGCTGGACGCCCAGCCCGACGAGGACGACGGCGAGGGCGCGCTCGCCGACCGGATCGGCTACGAGGACCACGGCATCGAGGGCATCGAGTACGTCGAGTCCCTCAAGCCGATGATCGCCTCGCTGCCGCCCCGCGACCGGCGCATCCTCTCCCTCCGCTTCGTCGCCGGCATGACCCAGTCGGAGATCGGCGAGGAGCTGGGCATCTCCCAGATGCACGTCTCCCGGCTGCTCTCCCGGACGCTGGGCAGGCTGCGCAAGGGGCTGACCCTGGAGGAGTGACCCTTGAGCGCTCCCCAAATGACGTGTGGAAAGGGCCCGTTCTTCACCGGACGGGCCCTTTCGCGTTATTGACGGACCACCCGGAATGGGACACATTGAGCCCGGGGTTCAGGGGGGGAATCGCATGGTTTCTGCGTACGCGGAACTGGAAGAGCGGATGCGTGGCCGGCTCGGGGGCAGGGAGTGCCTCCACGTGCCGTCGTGCCGCTTCGGCCTCTATCTGGCGCTGCGCCACTGGTGCAGACCCGGCGGACGCGTGCTGATGTCCCCGGTCAACGACGACGTCATCTTCTTCGTGGTGCTCGCCGCCGGACTGCGTCCGGTCCAGGCGCCGCTCGACCCGCGCGACGGCTCGATCGACACGGCCGCCGTGCCCGATTCCGTATGGCGCGGGCTCTCCGCCGTCCTGACCACCAATCTGTACGGGAATCCCGACCCGGCACCCGAACTGCGGGCCCGCTGCGACGCGTTGGGCATCCCGCTCCTGGAGGACGCGGCCCACGCCATCGGGTCGACCGTCGGCGGACGGCCGGTCGGCACCTGGGGCGAGGCCTCCGTGTTCAGCCTCTCCAAGCACACCGGCGCCAAGACCGGCGGCTTCCTCGCCCTCGCGGACCCGGCCCTGCGCGAGGAACTGGCCGCCGCACGGGACGGGTTGCTGCACCCGTCGCGTACGACCGCCGAACTCGCCTACCTCGTACGGCCGTACGCCGAAGCGGCCGTACGCGGCCTGCGTCTGGTGAAGGCCGCGCACGCCACGCTGCGGCTGCTCGGGCAGCAGGAGCGCGAGGAGATCCGCATGCCGCTGCGGGCCGACGAGCTGAAGCAGGCCCTCGCCGCCGCGCCGGGGCTCGCGCCCTTCCACTCCTGGGTCCGCGTCGACATGCACGACTACCGCCTCGGCCCGGGGCCCGGTCGGCTGCGCCGCACCGGGCGGCTCCTGGCCCGCCTCGACGCCACGCTCGCCGAGCACAGGGCCGGTACGGAGCGGCTGCTCGCGAGCGAGTGGGGCGGGGGCGGGCGCGGAGGCGTCGACACGGTCCAGCCGCTCTTCCGGGTCCCGCTGCTCGTCGAGGACCGGGACGCGGCCATCGCCGCGCTCGCCCGCCGCCGGATCGTCACCGGCTATCTCTACGACCCGCCGCTCGACAGCTACGCGGGCGACCTGTTCACCGACCCCTCCCCCGCCCCGGAACCGGCCGCCTGGTTCGCCCGCCACGCCCTTCCGGTGGACCCGCGGCGGGCCGACGAGGTGCTGCACGTGCTGCGCACGGCGGGGGTCGGACCCGTACGCCCACCGGATCCCTTCGGGAACGCCGGGGTGCAGGGTCCGGACGGTGGCTGACACCACACGGGTGCGGAAACCCGACGCGGTCGGCGGCGATGGGGACGGGCCGGAGGCCGCCACGGCCGAAACACACACCGGTGGGGACTCCGGTGCGGACACCGGTGGGGAATCCGGCGCGGGCACCGGCGGGGAGTCCGGCGGGGACTCCATGTTCCGCAACGCGTACGCCCTCATGCTGTCCACCGGCGTCTCCGCCGCGCTCGGGCTCGGCTTCTGGCTGGTCGCCGCCCGCTACTACACCGAGGAGGCCGTCGGGCAGGGCTCCGCCGCCATCGCCGCACAGCGGCTGCTCGCCTCGATCACCGCGACCACGATGATCGGCGCCGTCGTCCGGTACGTGCCCCGGGCCGGCCGCACCACCGGGCTCCTGGTCCGCCGGATCTACCTGGTCAGCTCGGTCGTCGTCGCGCTGGCCTGCGGGGTCTTCCTGCTCACCCTCGACTGGTGGGGCCCCTCGTACGCGCCGCTCGGCTCGCTCTCCGCCGGGCTCTTCTTCACCGCCTCCTGCGTCGGCTGGGCGCTCCTCACCCTCCAGGACGGCGTCCTCACCGGACTCCGGCGCGCCTTCTGGGTGCCCGTCGGCAACGCCGGCTTCTCCATCGGCAAACTGCTGCTGCTCGTCGCCTTCGCCGCCACCATGCCGGTCCTCGGCGTCTTCGTCTCCTGGTCGGCGGCGATCGCCCTCTCCGTCGTCCCGCTCGGCTGGCTCGTGTTCCGCCGGCTCATCCCCCGGCAGGCCCGCGCCGACCGCGACCGCGAGCCGCCCGCCATGCGTGAGATCGGCCGCTTCATGGCCGGGGACTCCGTCGGCGCGCTGTTCAGCCTCGCCATGATCAACCTGCTGCCGGTGATGGTCGCCGTCCGCTTCGACGCCGCCCACAACGCGTTCTTCTACACCGCGTACACCGTCGGCGGCACGATGGAGTTCATGGCCATCAACATGGCCTCCTCGCTCACCGCGCACGCCTCCCACAGCCCGGAGTCCCTCGCCGAGGGCGTCCGCGGCGCGCTGCGGCGCATGGCGCTGCTGCTGGTCCCCGTCGTCCTCGTGCTCGTCGTCTTCGCCCCGCAGATCCTCTCCCCGTTCGGCGCGGACTACGCCGAGCACGGCACGATGGTGCTGCGGCTGCTCGCCGCCGCGGCGCTCCCCCGTGTCGCCGTCGAGCTGTACATCGGCGTGCTCCGCGTGCAGGGGCGTACGGGCGCGCTCGCCGCCCTCCAGGGCGTGATGTGCGTCCTCGTCCTGGGCAGCGCGGCCCTGCTGCTCGGCCCGGTCGGGATCTCCGGCGCCGGACTCGCCATGCTCGGTTCGATGACGCTGATGGCGGCGGCCTCGGCGCCCGGCCTGCGCTCCGCGCTGAAGGGGCGCCCGCCGCGCCGGGGCAAGCGGGGTCCGGAGATCGAGTACGGCACGAGCTGGGCGCGTCAGGCCGCCTCCGCCGACACCGTGACGCCGGCCCTCGGCCTGCCCGTCTACGTACCGCCTGAGCGGCGCGAGCGGCCGGAGCGGCAGGAGGGCGACGAGGACGGGCCCACGACCTGGCTGTGGCTGCTCCTCGGGCTGTCCGTCGGCCTCTTCTGGATCCCGCTCGCCCGCGCCGGCAGCCTCGGCCTGGACCACCTGTCCGGCACTCGGCTGATCACCGCGCTGCCGCCGGTGACCCTCACGGCCGGCATCCTGCTGATCGTGCTGCACGGCGCCGTGGTGTCGCTGCGCCGGGTCCGAACGCTGCTCGCCGCGACCGTCCTGCTCGCCACGTTCCTGGCGCTGCACACCGCGCCGCCGCTGCTCGGCCTCCGCCCGGACGCGGCGACGGGGCCCGGAACGGCCCTCGTCCCCGAGGCCGCGCGCGCGGCGCTGCCGATCGCGCTCCAGGCCCTGTGCCTGGTCCTCACGGCCGTGCTGCTGCGCGTGCTCGGCGCGAGCGTCCGGATCACCGCGTGCGCGGTCTGGGTGCTGGTGTGGGCCGGCTGGGCGGCCCAGCACGCCTTCGCCGCGGCCCCGCTGCCCGTCGTCCTGGGGGTGTGCGGGGCCACGATGGCGGCGTTCGCGGTGCGCGGGCTCAGGCGACGGTGACCCGGGCGGCCGGGGTCACCCCGCCGAGGGGAACACGAAGAAGCCGGCGTCCGTGCTGAAGTAGCCGTAGCCGGACTGCTTGGCGGACAGCGGGACGTTGTCCGCGGGCAGGTCCTTCACGAGGACCTTCTTCGTGCGGGCGTCGACCGCGAGCACGGTGTCATCGCTCTCCTCCGTCGTGCCGTACAGCACGCCGCCGTTCGGGGAGAAGCGCAGCGGCGTCATCGCCCTCTCGCCCTCCTTCTGCGCCCAGACCTCCGTGCCGTCCGCGAGCTGCCACACGGTGGAGCCACGCTCGGTGGCCGCCGCGGCGAGCTGGTGGTCGGGGGAGAAGACCGACGAACCCTCGGTGTTGATCGTGTCGCCGGGGAAGTCCTCGTAGGCGTACCTCGTGGAGCCGGCGATCTGCTTGCCGCTCGCCAGCTCGTACGTCGCCGTGACCCATGTGTCGGTCAGGAAGGCACCGGCACCCCACGCGGTGAGGATCCGGCCGTCGCGGACGTCGAGGACGCGGATGCTGCGGCTGGTCCGCACGCCCTTGTCGTCGAGCTCCACACCCTTGGGCGGGGTGACGTCCGCGCTGCTCCAGACCTTCTTGCCGGTGGCGAGGTCGGACATCACGAGCTCTTCCGGATCCGTCTCGTACGTGGATCCGTTGTTCACGTGGAAGGTGTACTTGCCCGTGATCAGCGGAGCGTGGCCCGAGCCGCCGTCGACGTCCTTGTTGCGGGGGTCGAACGAGCAGCTCGCCTGGAGCCCGCCGCAGGTGACCTTGCGGGGCTGCCCGCCGCCGATCGGGGTGAGCTGGAGGGTCGCCTGGTCCGCCTGCTCGATCAGGTGGCCCTCGTGGACGTGGAAGGGGGTGTCGCCCTTGTGCTCGGCCTTGCCCAGCTCGGCGCCGTCGCTTCCGTAGACGGTGATCGTGGTGGTGGTGCCCTCCGCGCTCAGCCCGTCGGACTCCGTCGTGCTGCTGGTGCGGACCTCGAACGCCGGCACGCCGTCACGCCAGGTCGTGGCGGCGACATGGTCGGCCGTCACCTTGAGGGTCTTCCGTACGGCTCCGGTCTTCACATCGCGGAACTCCAGGTTGACGGGCTCCGGTTGATCGCTGGAGTAAAGGGTGCCTGTCGTGCCGTCGAGCGGGTCGTCCTTGTAGTGCCCGCCCACGGAGTACGCGCCCGCGGCGCTCTTGATGAAGAGAAGGGTGTCACCGAGATCGATGGCATCGGCGCGCGGCAGGCTCCACGCCTGCTTCTCGGCCAGGCCGGGTATCGCGGGGCCGCCGTAGACCGGGCCTTCAGCCTTCGGGGCGTTCTGCGGAGCGCCCGAACTCTCCTTCTCCGTACCCTTGTCGGCTTGGGAGCCGTCAGAGGAGCCGCAGCCCGCGACGAGCCCGAGCGACAGGACGAGGCCTGCGGCCATCACTGTGTACTTGTTCATTTCCCCGTTGCTTTCCGCCTGTTACGCCTGAATGGCGGTGTTTCCGCAGGTCGTCTGCGTGATCACCACGCAGAAGCATAGGCTCGGCGCCTAACCGCGCGGCACGCGCTGGTTGAAGTACGGGGCGGAGCCGGCTGCCTTGTAACCCTCGAGCGCCGGGCCGGAGTTCACGGTCAGATCGCAGTTCGGCCCCGGCACGGCGCGGTTCCAGTGGACGTACGCCCGGACCTTCGGCAGCTTCGGGGCGACCTCGGGGATGCCGGCGTACCACTCGCGCTGCCGCTCCGGTCGCTTCGGATCGGGCGCGGTGGCGAACTCCGACAGCATGACGGGCTTGTTCGCGGAGACGTTCGCGCGCAGCCATTCGTAGCTCGGCCGCTGACTGGCCTCGAAGTTCAGCCAGTTGGGAGACTTGTGGCACTGGTAGTAGTTGTACTGGTCCATGCCGATCCAGTCGACGTACGCGTCACCGGGGTAGAGCGCCTTCATCGTGTCCGCGTTGCCGAGATAGCCGGAGACGGTCCACACCCACACCACGTTGCGCACGCCCAGCTTCTCGAACCGTTCCCGCAGATGGCGGTAGGCGGCGACGTACTCGGCGGGGGTCCCGGCGCCCTCCCTGATGCGGAAGTCGGTCTCCTGGTCGAAGGAGAAGAAGACCCGCTTCCCGTACGCCTTGATGCGCCGCGCCTGCGGATCGATGATCGACTCGTCGTACTTCCCGGAGGCGATGTTCTTCCAACCGAGCTGGTTCTCACTCCAGTTGGCGTGGTGCTTCTCCTTCCAGACGGTGGACTCCCAGGCCAGCATCAGCAGTCGTTCGCGGCCCAGTTCCTGTTCGTCGGGGGTGAGGAGTTCGCCGTCGACCGGGCTCCCCGACATGTCGTGGTACGTGTACACGAGGTCGAGCTTGCGCCCGATCTTCTTCTCGAAGGCGTACACGGGCCGGGTGAGCGAGCTGTCGCTGTCGTACGGGACGTAGGCGCCCCACCAGGCTCCACAGGGCAGGACGAGGTCGGCGTCGGGGGCGCAGGGGTCGGCGCCGTCGTCCCGCGTGGCCCAGACGCCTATCCCGGCGGCGAGCGCGGCGACGGCGGCGAGGGCGACGGCGGTGTACGCCCTGCGCTGCGGTACGGCATGGCGTCCGCTCATCGCCCGCCACCGGGCTTTCGTTTGGCCCGGGCGCGGCTGCTCTCGCGCTCGGCGGCACCCCGCGTGGCGGCGGGCAGCGGCACGCCCGGCAGGGCGGCGACGACGGTCACGAAGGCGGCGAGGGCGACCAGGAACGCGGTCGTGGAGAACGCCTCCACCAGGAACAGCGAGGTCGCGGCGAGCGCGGCGAGCGAGAGGCTGACGGGCGCGGCGAGCGCCAGCGCCTCAAGACGGGCCCCGGGCCGCAGTCCGGCCGGCTGCGGGTGGAGCAGCGCGAGGCCGGGCCCGAGGGCCACGAAGGCGAGGACGGGGAGCCAGCGCAGCGGCGAACCGCCGGGCAGCGCGGTCGCGCCGAGCGCGAGCCAGCCGGAGGCCGCCAGGGCCGCTCTGCGCTGGAGGTGGGCGTGGGCCATGGCGTACTCCTGGTGCTCGGATGCGGTCGGTCAGGAGGCGGTGGACGGCGGCCGGTACTCGAGCACGAGCCCGTGCTCGCTCTCCTCCACCACGTGGAAGAGCGGGGAGCGCTTGAGGTCCTCGCGCAGGGTCCGGAAGCTGCCGGGCGGCAGGTAGCCCTCGCCGATGACCGCCTTCTCCTGGGTCGGGGTGAGGACGACGAACGCCGGGCGGCCCTCGGGGATGCCCCGGGCGAGATAGCCCGCCGGGTCCTGGAGCATCTTCAGGTTCTCGGGGACTTCCTGCTCGGTGAAGAACCAGCGCTCGTAGTGGTCGTAGCGGTAGTAGGCGCCGGGGAAGGAGCCGGTGGTGGCGAGGATCAGCGCACCGTCCGGCGCCCGGTCGTAGGCGCGCCGGGTGAGGGCGAGTTCGGCCGGCGGGGCGTAGTGCATGCCCTCCTTGCCGTAGTACGACGGCAGGAAGCCGGCCAGCAGGGCGGCGACGGTGAGCGGCAGCGCGACGGCGGCGGTACGGCGGGCCGCCTTGGCGCCCCTGCCGACCGCGCCCGCCGCCGGGACGAGCGCGGCGGCGGCGAAGAACGCGGTGCCGGGCAGCCCGAAGAGGTAGACGCGGAAGAGCATTTCGCCGCCGTAGTCGTTGACGGCGAACATCGGCACGGGTGCGGCGGCGGCGAGCAGCAGCGGCAGGGCGCTGCGGACGAGTCTGCGGCGCAGCAGGACGGCCGTGCCGGCGAGCGCGGCGAGCGCAAGCACCATCAGGATGTTGGCGGTGCCGACCAGCTCGGGGCCGGGGCCGGTGGGCTCTCCGGCGTATCCGGCGCGGGAGTTGGAGAGCAGATCGCCGGCCGAGTCCTTCAGGGTGCTCATCGTCTCCAGGAAGAGCACCCGGCCCATGGTGAGGTCCCAGGCCAGCATGATGAGGCCGGTGACGACGAGCAGCCCGATGTTCCGGTAGCGCCGGGTGAGACAGAGCGCGAAGAGCGTCGCGCAGAGCATCACCGGGGTGAGCTGGTGAGAGGCGTTGATGGTCGCGATCAGCGGGGCGATGATCAGGACGCAGACCGCGCGCTGCCTGAGCGTCGTGGGCGGCGGCACGGCGGCCGCGGCCGGGTCGAGCACGGTGCGGTCGCGCAGCCGCCCCGCGGAGCCGGGCCGGACGAAGTGCCGGACGACGACGGCGAAGACGGTCAGATAGAGCAGGTACGAGAAGCCCTGCGGGGAGAGGTAGTCCTGGCCGACCCAGTTGGCCAGCTGGAAGATCCACACCCCCGTCCACACCAGCCGCCAGTCGTCACTGAAGGTGCGGTAGATCAGCAGCAGGACCGGCAGCGTGAGCAGGCCGAGGGCGACCGGCGCCCAGTTGATGAACGAGGCCGCCGAGTCCACGCCGAAGGCCCGTACGAGCGCCGCGTCGAGCGAGAAGAACCCGGGCCACTGGTCGTACGCCGACATGCCGCCGGACAGCTCGCGCTGCGGGTACACCGTGCCCTCGACGAGCAGCCGGCTGATCACGGCGTCGTGCTTGGACGCCCAGGCGTAGCGCACGGAGTCGTAGAGGATCGCCGGCGGCGCCTTGAGCGCCACGAGCATGGCGACGCTGTACGCCGCCGGCCACCACGGCGCGGTACCGGCCCGCCGGAGCGTGACCAGGAAGCCGCAGGTCAGGACGGCGAGGGAGGCGTAGTACGCGAGCGGGAACCGGTCGAGGAGGCCGTAGTCGGCGATGTCACGGAAGCCGATCCGGGGCAGTGCGTACAGCCAGAGCGCGGCGGCCACGAGCAGCGGCAGCACGCTGAAGACGGTCTGCGGGCCGGGGAGGGAGCGCGAGCGGACCGGACGTCCCTGCTCCGGCTCCGAGGTGACGGGAAGCGGTGGCACGCCGCTTCCCGTGGCCGGCGCGGACACACGTTGCTGCACGGTGGCACTCCCCCCACGAACCCCACGAACTGTCCCCTTCAGCGAAGTATAGGAACGGACTTCGCCTTTGTACGCGTATTCAACTCCCTTACCGAATAAGGGAGTTAGTGATCACGATCAGCCCGCGAACTGCGGCCCCCTGAGCAGCGCGCGGGCCCTGCGGTACATCCGCCAGCCGACCGTCGGCAGCGAGTCCGGATACGGCGCCGCCTTGGCACCGCGGCCCTCCATCCAGCTCTCGATGTCGGCGACGGTGTGGCCCCGGCGCAGAATCAGCCGGGCGATCCGGTACCGCTCGTCGGTCTCGGAGCTGAGCGCGTGCCGGACGGCCACCGCCGAGACGTATCCGGCGGCGACGGCGGCCCGGCGCACGGCCGGGCTGTTGTAGCCGTGCGGGTAGGCCAGGTGGCGGACCTCGTGCCCGAGCACGTCCTCCAGGACGGACTTCGACTCGCGCAGCTCGCGCCGGAGCTCCTTGAGGGGCAGCGTGTCGAGCTGCGGGTGGGTGACCGTGTGACCCCCGACCTCCAGCCCGTACTGCGCGAGGCGCGGCGCCTGGCTCAGCGTCATCATCGGCGCGGGCGGCAGCAGACACGCCCGGCCCGGGGTGATCGCCCCGGTGGTCAGATACGCGGTGGCGGGCAGTTCGCGCGCGGCGAGCGCCTCGGCGGTCGGCCCCGGCAGATCGGCGAAGCCGTCGTCGAAGGTCAGGACGACGGGCCGGGGCGGCAGCGGGGCGCGCCGGGCCAGGTGGTCGGCGAGGGTGCCGACGGTCACGGGAGTGCGTCCGCTGTCCACGATCGCGTCGAGCTGCGCCCCGAACTCCTTGGGCGTGACGGTGAATTCGGCGATCCAGGCGGGCGGGTCGTCCATCACCGCGTGGTAGAGCAGGACGGGGATCCGGGTGTGGGCGGGTGCGCTCATCTCGCGCCCCGCATCCGGAGGCGGGCCTTGGCGTAGCCGATCGGTCCGTAGATCATGCCGCGTCGCTCCAGTCGGGAGAGGCTGCGAGGCCAGGGGTGGGTGGGAGCGGCGCCGTGTTCGCCCGGAACGCCGGCGCTCCTTTCGGCCGCTTCCCGGTGGGCGGTCATGTTCTTCGCGTACACGAGTCCGCGCGGCAGCCGGGCGAGGAGCGCGGGCAGCAGCGCGGGCCGGCGTACGAGGGTGGCGGTGAGGTACGCGGTGAGGCCGGCGCCGTAGCCGTACGCCTGGTTCCGCAGGTCCTGCCAGGTCTCGCGGTGGTGGTGCCAGACCAGGGCGTCGGCGGTGTAGCGGAGCCGGAACCCGGCGGAGAGGACGGCAACGAAGGCGTACAGGTCGTCCCCGCCCCGGGCTGCCGTGCCGGTGCCGGTGGCCGGGTCGAAGCCGCCGACGGCCTCCAGTGCGCGGGCCCGGAAGGCCATGTTGGCGCCGGAGCCGAAGCTTCCCGCGGTGAACGGGAAGAGCGGCTCGTCGGCGGGCGGGCGCAGCGGGTCGTACAGCCGGGGCGCGAAGCCCTTGGCGAAGCCGCCGTGGGACTCGAGGAGGATCTGGGCCGGGGTGCGCAGCCGGGCGGGCAGGATGAGGCCGGTGACGCAGCCGAGCCGCGGGTCGGCGGCGAAGGGCGCGGTGAGGGCCGTCAGCCAGTGCGGATCGGCCACGACGTCGTCGTCGGTGAAGGCGACGATCTCCCCGCGGGCGTGGGCGAGGCCGGTGTTGTGGGCGACGGCGAGCCCGGGGGTGTCCTCGCGGACGTACGTGACCCGGTCGCCGCCGTACTTGCGCGTGACGAGCTCTTCCGTGTCGCGGCTGCGGGGTGCGTTGTCGACGACGACGATCTCGTAGTCGGGGTGGTCCTGGTCGAGGAGGGAGTCGAGGGCGCGGGCGAGCTGGTCGGCGCGCTCGCGGGTGGCGACGACGACGCTGGTGCGGGGCGGCACGTCGTGGCCCTCGGGTTCCGGCACGACGAGCCGGGGCCGGGCGAGGGCGGCCAGCGTCCCGGCCGCGTCGGCGCCTTCGGGAACGTGCCCGAGCACGGTGGCGGCGGGCCGCCCCCGGAGCCGGACGAGCGCGTAGATGTCACCGGCCACGGCGGGCGGGCCGCCGGGGGCGGGACGGAAGGAGAGGACGGGTCCGTCGGGCGAGGCGAGATCGAGGTCGGCGACGGAGATGGCGTGTGGGTGTGGTCGGTTCATCGGGGTTCCCCCGCGGAGGTGAGCTGACGCTGAGCTGGGGCTGAGCTGACGCTGAGCTGGGCTGACGCCTGAGCTGGGGCTGAGCCGGCGCTGACGCTGACGCGTGCGAACGGGATCCGGGACGGGCCGGGCCGGCGGTCCGTGGCGGTCCGGCGTCCGGCGGTCCGCCATGGTCCGGCGAGCCGTGGCGGACTGGCGTCCGGCGGTCCAGGAGTCCGTAGCGGTCCGTCGCTCCGTGGCGGACTGGCGTCCGACGGTCCGTGGCCGGCCAGCGGCCCAGCGGCCTGGGCGAGGCCCGGCTGGCATCCGGCGGGCCGGAGGCCCGGAGGCGGGTCGGCGGGCCATCGGCCAGGGCGCGGCCGCGCGGGGCGGCGGGCATGGCCGGGCCTCAACGACCACCGGACCGCAGACGGGCGAGCCGGTTGAGGGTGCGGCGGCCTCGCGCGGCGAGCGCCGGCCGGTTCCGTACGAAGCTGTGGGCGCGGCGGGACGGCTCGCGGGAGAGCCAGTACAGCCCGGCGCGTACGCCCGTACGGACCACCGACCCTTCGTACACGGTCAGTTCGCCGGTCTTCAGGGCGTCCTTGTACTCGGCGGCTCCCCGGCCGAGGTCGAGCATCCCGATCCCGGCCGCCGCGGCGGCCTCCGCCATCCGCAGATGCAGGATGAGACCTGGCGAGTACTTCGCGAACTCGGGGTCGTAGGAGGGAAACCAGCAGGAGAGAACCGTCTGGGAACGCAGCCCGAAGTGCGCGGCGACCGGGCGCTCGCCGGCGTACAGCACGGACAGGACGCCGGAGCAGCCGGGCGTGCGCAGCTCGTGCAGCCGCCGGACCAGGGTGTTGATCCACTCCTTGGCGAATCGGTCACGGCGGCCGGTCCGTCGGTACTGGGCGGACTTCCACTCCATGAGCGTGCGCAGGGCGGCCGGATCGCGCTCGTCGAAGACGAACCGGGTGGCGCCCGCCTGCCGCCCCAGCCTGCGCTCCTTGGCGAGCGTGGTCTTGAGGAACTTCGGCGACTGGGTGCGCAGCACGGCCTCGTACGCCGCATAGCCCTCGCCGACGTCGATCACGGGCGAGGCGAAGGCCTCGGCGGCCTCGCCCGCGAACGCGTCTTGTCCGTCCTCCAGGTTGTCGAACTCCCAGGCGGAGAGCCCGCAGACGCGCAGCAACGCCCTGGCCGAGGGCCTCAGCCCGGGGCGGAGGACGGCGCCCTGACAGTCGGAGACCCCGAGCCCAATGGCCCGCCCCTGCCCGAACGACCCTTTCTCGTACGGGAAGAAGCCGACGGGCTCGTCACCGTCCCACCACACGGCCACCCGGGCGCGGGGCCGCACGGCGGCGACGGCGAGGGTGAACTCCGGCCCCATGAAGGGGTTGTCGGGAGCCCCCGACTTGCCGCGCAGCTCGCGCCACGCCTCGGTCTCGCGCGCGGTCAGTTCCCCCGGTTTGACGATCTGGACACGCATGGACTGCTTGCGGACAGCGCTCAACTCTCCGACCCCCCGGTCTTCCCCCCTGAGTCCTGCCGCTACAGGACGGTACCGGTCGAAATCCCTCCGGGACAGGGCTACTCGACCTATCTGTGACCGAGGGGAATTCGTGGTGATCAAGCGACCAATGGGGCGCGTCAGTTGAGGGCTTCGTCGACCGCCGCCTCGACGTGGATACGGGTCGTGGGGAAGACGGGCACGGGGCTGTCCTGGGGGCGCACGAGCAGTTCGATCTCGGTGCAGCCGAGGATCACGCCCTGCGCGCCGGCGGCCACGAGCCGGTCGATGATCTGCTGGTACGTCGCGCGGGAGTCCTCGGTCACGATGCCGAGGCACAACTCCTCGTAGATGATGCGGTGGACGGCGGCGCGGTCGTCGGCGTCGGGCACGAGGACGGTGAGGCCGTGGGAGGCGAGCCGGTCGCGGTAGAAGTCCTGCTCCATGGTGAAGGCGGTGCCGAGGAGCCCGACCGTGGTGAGCCCTTGGGCACGGACGGCGCGCGCGGTGGCGTCCCCGAGGTGGAGGAGCGGCACGGAAACGGCATCCCGCACCTGGTCGGCGACCTTGTGCATGGTGTTCGTACAGATGAGGAGGAGCTCGGCGCCGGCGGCTTCGAGCCCCTGGGCGGCGTCGGCGAGCACCTGGCCCGCCTTCTCCCACTCGCCGGCGACCTGGAGTCGCTCGATCTCGGCGAAGTCGACGGAGTGCAGGACGCAGCGGGCGGAGTGCAGCCCGCCGAGGCGTTCACGGACGAGTTCGTTGAGGAGGCGGTAGTACTCGGCGCTGGACTCCCAGCTCATGCCCCCGATGAGGCCGATGGTCTTCATGAGGTCCACGCTAAGGCGGTGGAGCCGGCGGCCGGCGAGCGGGATCAGTCCAACGTCCGGGTGAGCTCGCTGCGCACCGAGGTGCGGACGACACGGCCGCGCGCCCCGTTGACGAGAGTGATCGCCTCAAGGCCGGACCTGCTGAAGCACCGTTCTGCTGCGGCTCGGTCCCTGCGTGACCGGCTCCCGATGATGTTGGATGGCACCGAGCCGTCGACGCGGGCGCGTCGGGAGCTCGAAGGGATCCGGTACGCGATCCGCCTCGCGGAGGCGTGAGAGGAGACGGACGGTGGCTGACGACGACCTGTCCGCGGTGGCGCACTTCCTGTACGAGGCGGGAACTCTCAAGAACGCGCGCCGCACCGGCTGGTGGATGGCCGGGGTCCGTGACCCGGAGAGCGTGGCGGAGCACTCCTGGCGTACGGCTCTGATCGCGTCGGTCATCGCGAAGCTCGAAGGCGCGGACCCTGCGCGCGCCGCGTTCCTGGCGGTGTGGCACGACACGCAGGAGACCCGGACGGGGGACGTGAACTACCTCGGCAAGAAGTACTCGACGGCCGCCGATCCCCGCGAGGTCACCGCCGACCAGACCGCCGGGATGCCCGAGGTCCTTGCCTCCGCGATCCGGGGCCTGGTCGGCGAGTACGAGGCGAAGGAGTCGCCCGAGGCGATCTGTGCGCGGGACGCCGACAAGCTCGAGTGCCTGCTGCAGGGCATCGAGTACAAGGCGCAGGGCTATGAGAACGCCCAGCGCTGGATCGACAACAGCCGAGGCCGGATCGTCACGAAGACGGCCAATCGTCTGGCGGACGAGCTGTTGGCGCAGGACAGCCTGGACTGGCTGCGTACCGCGCTCGGAGAGTCACGGGACTGAGCGGCCCTGCGGCCACGCGTCACGGCGTGTGGATCCCGGTTCTTCGCGACCCGGTTCGGGGCGAACCGGCGTTCCACGACGTCCCGTTGAAAAGAACGAGTGAAAGAACCACTTCCGTCCAAACCCGACAGCTCACACCTTCGGGTGACAAGGTGGCACAACGGCCGGTCGGCGCGGTACGGTCACGCCAACTTGCATATGCCATAAATGATTTCGGCCCCCGGCGGGACTGGCATCCCGGTCGAGGGCCTGATCATCCAGGAAGCGGAGACTTCCCGATGACTTCGACGCAGTTTAGTACGCGCACGCCCTCGCGCGCCGGAGTGACGCACGTACGTCACCGTCACGACGAGAAGTTCACCGTCGTCGGCAACCATCTCGCCCAGCACAAGGACTTGTCCGCCTGCGCCATCGGCATCGGCGTGTACATCCAGTCGCTGCCCGACGGCGCTCTCGTCGGCATCAAGATGCTCGCGCTCCGCTTCCGGGAGGGCGAGTCGCGGATCGCCGCGGCGCTGCGGGAGCTGGAGGCCGCCGGATATCTGAAGCGGCAGGTGGTACGGGGCGAGGACGCCAAGCTGGCCACGATCACGACCTGGTACGAGGACCCGCACCCGGTCGACCTGGTCAAGCGCAACCGGCCCGCCCGCCGTGAGCCCCGTCCCGCGCCCGCCCCGGAGCCCGAGCCTGAAGTGCCCGAGCTCATCGAGGAGTTGCGGCCCGCGGCCGGGCTGCTCGCGGGGCTTCGGCAGTGCGAGCCACGGCTGTTGCTCTCCGAGAACGACGTACGGCGCCTCGCGCCCGACGTCCAGCGGTGGCTGGAGCGTGACATCGCCCCCGCCGCCGTCACCCGCACCCTCACCGGCGGACTCCCCACCGGCACCATCCGCTGGCCCGCGCGCCTCCTCGCCCACCGCCTCCGCGAGTGGCTACCACCCGAGCTGCCTCCCGTGCCGCAGGCCCCCACCGTCCTGCCGCTGCAGAACTGCGACCGCTGCGACCGGGCCTTCCGCGGCGCCGACGAGGGGCTCTGCCCCGGCTGCCGCGGCTCCCATGCCAGAGCGCCCGGTTCGGATCAGCCGGCCGACGTCGCCCTGGAGTAGGTCATGACCGTGACCCCGCTGTGGCGGCGAACGGTCCGTCCAGGGCTGCCCATTGCAGGAGCAGGATGGTCTTGCCGTCCGTGATGCGTCCGTCGCGGGTCATGGCGAGGGCCTCGGCGAAGGGCAGTTCGAGGACCTCGATGTCCTCGCCGTCCTCCTCGAGTCCGCCGCCGGTCCCGGTCCGGTCCGCCGCGGAGTAGGGGGCGGCGAAGAAGTGGAGGCGCTCGGTGACGGATCCGGGGCTCATGTAGGCGTCGAGGACGTGGGTGAGCGGGCCGAGCGTGACGCCGAGTTCCTCGGCGCTCTCGCGCCGGACGGCGGCCGGCGGGTCGTCCGCGTCGAGGAGTCCCGCAGCGGCTTCGACGAGCATGCCGTCGGGATGGTCGTTGACATAGGCCGGGTAGCGGAACTGCCGCGCGAGCAGGACGCAGCGGCGTTCGGCGTCGTAGGGCAGGACGACCGCGCCGTTGCCTCGGTCGTAGGTCTCGCGCTGCTGGGTGACCCAGCGCCCGTCGCGGCGGCGGTAGTCGAAGGTGGTGCGGCGCAGGACGTGCCAGCCCTGGGAGGTGAGCTCGACGTCGCGGATCACGACATCGGGGTTGCGGTCCAGGTCGCGGCCGGTGCGGTCGAGGCCGGTGCGGCCGCGGTGGTCGGGGGTGTCGATACCGGGGCGGGGGCTCACACGCGCTCCTGCGGGGTGCGGGACGGGATCTGCGCGACGTCGTCGTAGACCGGCAGGCCGCGACGGCGGGCGGTGGCGACGTCCTGGTCGGCTCCGGTGGAGTCGCCCGGCAGGCGCAGCACGGCGTCGCAGTGGGCGAGCAGCCGCTCGGCGGTCGGGTACAGCACCTGGTCGGCGAGGGGGTCGGTGGGGCCCGCGCCGGCCGAGTGCAGGACGGGCAGGGCAATCCTTCCCCGAGCTCTCGGCTTCGCTCGAGCAGGGGAGACCCCACCCCCGATCACGGGGAGGTGTCCTGCGGCGAAAACCGGCCAGGCGGCGGCCTCGAGACGGGCGAGGTTGGCCGCCATGGCCTCGGGGTCGCCGCCGGTGCCGGAGCGGTAGGGGCCGGCAATGAGGATCAGCATCGGCTTCTCGGTCATGGCGCGCTACGATACATGCAGAAACGTGCAAGAACAGGAGAGAGTACGGATGCTGGCTGCTGAACGGCGCGACCACCTACTGGATCTGCTCGCCCGCGAGGGCAAGATCGTCGCCAAGGACGTCGCCGCCGAGCTGGGGATCTCCGAGGACAGCGTGCGGCGCGACCTGCGCGATCTCGCGGCCGAGGGACTCTGCCAGCGCGTCTACGGCGGGGCGCTGCCCGTTTCGCCCGCCCTGGCGGACTACGCCGCCCGGCAGACCGTGGCCCCGGACGGCAAGCGGAAGGTCGCATCGGTGGCCGCCGCTCTGGTACGGCCGGGCGGCGCGGTCATCCTCGACGGCGGCACCACCGCCCTCGCCGTCGCCCAAGCCCTCCCGCACGACCTGGCCTGCACCGTGATCACCCACAGCCCGACGATCGCCGCGGCCCTGCTCGACCATCCGCGGGCAGAGCTCTTCCTGCTCGGGGGGCGCGTCTTCAAGCACTCGGCGGTCGCCTGCGGTGCGGCCGCGGTCGAGGCCGCGCAGAACGTCTCCGCCGACCTCTGCCTCCTCGGCGTCACGGGCGTGCACCCGGAGGCGGGCCTCACCACCGGCGACGCCGAGGAAGCCGCGATGAAGCGCGCCCTGGCCGCACGGGCCGCGGACACCTACATCCTCGCCTCCGCCGAGAAGATCGGCGCGGCTTCGCGGTTCCGCGTCCTGCCCTGGGAGGAGATCAGCGGACTGATCACCGACGCCGAGCCCCACCACACGGTCCTCGAGCAACTCACGGCACGCGGCGTGGAGATCACGACGACCGGCTGACGGTCAAAGCCGATCAGGCCACGCGGGCTCCACGGCGCCAGACCTCGGTCACCAGCGGGACGCCCGGGCGGTACGCCAGGTGGACGTGGGACGGGGCGTCCAGGAAGGTCAGGTCCGCCGCGGCGCCCGGGGTGAGGCGGCCGATGTCCGTGCGGCGCAGGGCCGCCGCGCCGCCCGCCGTCGCCGACCAGACCGCCTCGTCCGGGGTCATCCCCATGTCCCGTACCGCGAGCGCGATGCAGAAGGGGACGGACGAGGTGAAGGACGAGCCCGGGTTGCAGTCCGTCGACAGGGCCACCGTCGCGCCCGCGTCCAGGAGGCGGCGGGCGTTCGGCCACTGGGCGCGGGTGGAGAACTCCGCGCCGGGCAGGAGGGTCGCGACCGTGTTGCCGGAAGCCAACGCGTCGACGTCGGCGTCCGTGAGGTGGGTGCAGTGGTCGGCGCTGGCCGCGTCGAGCTCCACCGCGAGCTGGACACCGGGGCCGTACGAGAGCTGGTTCGCGTGCACCCGCGGGTGCAGCCCCTTCGCCTTGCCGGCGGTGAGGATCGCCCGCGCCTGGTCCCCGTCGAACGCGCCCTTCTCGCAGAAGACGTCCACCCAACGGGCGTACGGCGCACAGGCGTCGAGCATCTCGCCGGTGACGAGCTCGACGTACGCGGCCGGGTCGTCGGCGTAGTCGGGGGAGACGATGTGGGCGCCGAGGTACGTCACCTCGTCGGTGTGGGCGGCGGCGATGCGCAGCGCACGGGCCTCGTCCTCGACCGTGAGGCCGTAGCCGGACTTGGTCTCGAAGGTGGTCGTGCCCTGGCGCAGGGCTTCCGCCATGAAGCGGGCCACGTTCGCGGACAGCGCCTCGTCGCTGGCCGCGCGCGTCGCCGCCACCGTCGTACGGATGCCGCCCGCCGCGTACGCCTGGCCCGACATCCGCGCGTTGAACTCCGCCGTGCGGTCGCCCGCGAAGACGAGGTGCGAGTGGGAGTCCACGAAACCGGGGATCACGGCCCGTCCACCGGCGTCGACCCGGTTGTCAGTGGCCGGTGCTTTGCTGGATTCACCGACCCAGACGACTCGGTCGCCTTCGATGACGACGGCCGCGTCCTGGATCAGGCCCAGGGGGCCATCACCGAGGGAGGGGTCATTGGTGACCAGGCTGGCGATGTTGACGATGGCGGTGGCGGCCGTCGCCACGGCGCTGTTCGCGCTCGTGGGGGCGGAGGTCGCCGCCGGGTTGTTCCTCGCCGCGGGGCCCGTGTTCATGGTGAGAGGTGTCTCCTTCAGCCGCTTCAGCCGCGCAGGGCGGCGATCGAGTCCGCGAGGGCCCGGGGTACGTCCGGTACGGACTGGTGGACGCCGTCCCGTACGACGTGACGGCCGCCCACGATCGTGTGCCGCACATCCGCGGCCGACGCTGCGAATACCGCCGTCTCGGCTGCCAGACGCGGCACCGGTCCCGCTGTCCTGACCGAGTCGAGGGCGATGGTCGTGAAGTCGGCGAGCGCGCCCGGCTCCAGGGTGCCCGCCTCGCCCCAGCCGAGGGCCGCGTGGCCGTCGGCGGTGGCGGCCCGGAGCAGTGCGGCGGCGGTCCAGTGGCCGCGCGTGCGGGAGCGGAGGCGCTCGTTCAGCTCCATCGCCCGGGCCTCCTCCAGGAGGTCGATCACCGCGTGGCTGTCGCTGCCCAGGGAGAGCGGGGAGCCCGCGCGCTGGAGGGCGACGGCCGGGCCGATGCCGTCCGCGAGGTCGCGTTCGGTGGTCGGGCACATGCAGGTGCCGGTCGTCGAGGAGCCCAGCAGGGACACGTCCGCGTCCGTGAGGTGGGTGTTGTGGACACCCGTCGTCAGCGGGCCGAGCACCCCGTGGTCGGCGAGGAGTTGCGTGGGGGTGCGGCCGTGGGCCGCGTGGCAGGCGTCGTTCTCGGCCGTCTGCTCCGAGAGGTGGACGTGGAGCGGGGCGCCCCGCTCGCGCGACCAGGTCGCCACGGTCGCCAGCTGGTCGGCCGGGACGGCCCGTACGGAGTGGATCGCCGCCCCGATCCGTACGCCTTCGCGCTCCTTGAGCAGCGATACGCGCTCCGCCCAGGCGTCCGCCGTGCCGTCGGAGAAGCGGAGCTGGTGCGTGTCGGGGGCGGCGCCGAAGCCGGAGGAGAGGTAGGCCGTGTCGAGGAGGGTGATCCGGATGCCGGCCTCGGTCGCGGCCGCCACGAGCGCCTCGCCCATCGCGTTGGGGTCGGCGTACGGGGTGCCGCCCGGCGCGTGGTGGAGGTAGTGGAACTCGCCGACGGCCGTGATCCCGGCGAGCGCCATCTCGGCGTACACCGCCCGCGCGAGGGCGTGGTACGTCTCCGGGGTCAGCCGGGACGCGACCTGGTACATCACCTCGCGCCAGGTCCAGAACGTGCCGGAGCCGACCTGGACGGTCCCCCGCAGGGCGCGGTGGAAGGCGTGCGAGTGGGCATTGGCGAGGCCGGGGATCGTCAGGCCGCGCAGGACGACGGCGCCGGGGGGCGGGGTCTCGAGCCCCGTGCGTACCGCCGTGATGCGGCCGTCGGCCACCTCCAGGGCCACGCCCGGCTCGACGTCGGTGTCGAGCCAGGCGTGTTCCAGCCAGTACGTCGTCACCTGCACGCCAGTCCTTCCAGTACGTCGGCGAGTGCGAGGACCCCGGCCACGCAGTCGTCCTCGGCCGCGAATTCGGCCGGGGAGTGCGAGACGCCCGTGGGGTTCCGTACGAACAGCATGGCGGTCGGGATCGATTCGGACAAAATACCCGCGTCGTGTCCCGCGCCCGTACCGAGGACCGGCGTCTTCTCCCCCAGGACGGAGGCCAGCTCGTCCCTGAGCGCGTGGGCGAACTCGACGACCGGGGTGAAGGACTCCCGGACGACCGTGAGGTCGATGCCGTGGCGGTTCGCGTAGTCGCGGGCGGCGGTCTCGATGCCCGCCGTGACCGTGTCCAGGGAGCCCTGGTCGGCGGCGCGGGCGTCGAGCCAGCCGCGGACGAGGGAGGGGATGGCGTTGACGCCGTTCGGCTCGACCGCGATCTTGCCGAAGGTGGCGACGGCGCCCGCGAGTTCGGCCTCGCGACGGGCGGCGAGGACGGTCTCCGCGTAGGTGAGCATCGGGTCGCGGCGGTCGACGAGACGGGTCGTGCCGGCGTGGTTGGCCTCGCCGGCGAAGTCGTACCGCCAGCGGCCGTGCGGCCAGATCGCGGAGGCGATACCGACGGCGTCGCCGCTCAGGTCCAGGGCGCGGCCCTGCTCGACGTGGAGCTCGACGAAGGCGCCGATGCGGGCGAGCCGCTCGGGGTCGGGGCCGATGGCGTCGGGGTCGTGGCCGGCGGCCTCCATCGCCTGCGGGAGGGTGATCCCGTCGGCGTCGCGGAGCTCGTACGCCTGCTCCTTCGTCAGCTTCCCGGCGGTCAGGCGGGAGCCGACACAGGCGAGTCCGAAGCGGGCGCCCTCCTCGTCACCGAAGTTGGTGATCGCGAAAGGCCTGGCGAACTCCACTCCCCTGCGGCGGAGTTCGTCCAGCGCCGCGAACGCCGACACCACGCCGAGGGGGCCGTCGAAGGCTCCGCCGTCGGGCACGGAGTCCAGGTGCGAGCCGGTGACGACCGCGTCACCGGCCGACGGGTCGCCGAGCCAGGCCCACTGGTTGCCGTTGCGGTCGACCTCGTAGTTCAGCCGGCGGGCCTCCGCCTGCATCTGGAACCAGAGCCGGCAGTCGGCGTCGGCGCCGGTCCAGGCGTAGCGGCGGTAGCCGCCCGAGGCGGCGCTGCGGCCGATGGGCCGCAGCGACCGCCACATGGCGTGGAACGTCTCGCTCACGCGTCGTCGCCCTCGCGCATCGGGATCCGTACGCCCTTCTCGTCCGCGACCCGCTCCGCGATGTCGTAGCCCGCGTCCACGTGGCGGATGACGCCCATGCCGGGGTCGTTCGTCAGGACGCGGCGGATCTTCTCGCCGGCGAGCTTCGTGCCGTCCGCCACGGAGACCTGGCCCGCGTGGATGGAGCGGCCCATGCCGACGCCGCCGCCGTGGTGGATGGAGACCCAGGACGCGCCGGAGGCGACGTTCACCATCGCGTTCAGGAGGGGCCAGTCGGCGATCGCGTCGGAACCGTCGAGCATGGCCTCGGTCTCGCGGTACGGGGAGGCCACCGAGCCGCAGTCGAGGTGGTCGCGGCCGATCGCGAGGGGCGCGGCGAGGGTGCCGTTGCCGACCATGTCGTTGAACATGTCGCCCGCCTTGTCGCGCTCGCCCTGGCCGAGCCAGCAGATGCGGGCCGGCAGACCCTGGAAGTGGACGCGCTCGCCGGCCATCTTGATCCAGCGGTGCAGGGACTCGTTCTCCGGGAAGAGCTCCAGGATCGCCCTGTCCGTCTTGTGGATGTCCGAGGCCTCGCCGGAGAGCGCCGCCCAGCGGAACGGGCCCTTGCCCTCGCAGAAGAGCGGGCGGATGTACGCGGGGACGAAGCCGGGGAAGGCGAACGCGCGGTCGTAGCCCGCCAGTTGCGCCTCGCCGCGGATCGAGTTGCCGTAGTCGAAGACCTCGGCGCCCGCGTCCATGAAGCCGACCATGGCCTCGACGTGCTTCGCCATCGACTCGCGGGCGCGGGTCGTGAAGCCCGCCGGGTCCTTGGCGGCGGCGTCGGCCATGTCGTCGAAGGCGACGCCGATCGGCAGGTACGAGAGCGGGTCGTGGGCCGAGGTCTGGTCGGTCACGATGTCGATCGGGGCGCCCTCGGCGAGCATCTGCGGCAGCAGTTCGGCGGCGTTGCCGAGCAGGCCGATGGAGAGCGGGCGGCGGGCGTCCCGGGCCTCCACGGCCAGCTGGAGCGCGTGGGCGAGGTTGTCGGCCTTCACGTCCAGGTAGCGGTGCTCGATGCGGCGCTCGATCGCGCGCGGGTCGACGTCGATACAGATCGCGACGCCGTCGTTCATCGTCACAGCCAGCGGCTGGGCGCCGCCCATGCCGCCGAGGCCGGCGGTGAGGGTGATCGTGCCGGCCAGGGTCCCGTTGAACTTCTTCGCGGCGACGGCGGCGAAGGTCTCGTACGTGCCCTGGAGGATGCCCTGGGTGCCGATGTAGATCCACGAGCCGGCCGTCATCTGGCCGTACATGGTCAGGCCCAGCTGCTCCAGGCGCCGGAACTCCTCCCAGTTCGCCCAGTCGCCGACCAGGTTGGAGTTGGCGATGAGCACGCGCGGTGCCCACTCGTGCGTCTGCATGACGCCGACCGGGCGGCCGGACTGGACGAGCATCGTCTCGTCCTGCTTGAGGGTGCGCAGCGTGCGCACCATCGCGTCGAACGAGCGCCAGTCGCGCGCGGCCTTGCCGGTGCCGCCGTAGACGACGAGCTTGTCGGGGTGCTCGGCGACCTCGGGGTCCAGGTTGTTCTGCAGCATCCGGAGGGCGGCCTCCTGCTGCCATCCCAGGGCGCTCAGTTCCGTACCGCGCGGGGCCCGTACGGGGCGGGGTCCTGACATGGGGCGGCCTCCTCCGATGTGAATCAGTTATTCACATCCTGGACTGCTGAATACTTGTAGTCAACAGCTGCGGGGCCGTCCGTCCCGGTGGTCCTATGGATCCATGGCTTCCCACCGTCGCGATCAGGCCGTCCGAGCCGCCGTCGAACAAGGCCTCCTCTCCCCCGCCGACCCCTCCGGACAGATCGTCGCCCTCCTCGACACCGCCGGCATCCGTGCCTCGGCCGCCGCCCTCGTCTCCGCCTTCGCCGCCGTCACCGACGCGCCCGTCCTGCACGCCTTCGCCGTGAAGGCGTGCCCGCTCGTGCCCGTCCTGCGCCTGCTGTACGACTGCGGGCTCGGGGTCGAGGTCGCGAGCCCCGGCGAGCTGGCGCTGGCCCGCGCGGCCGGCGTCCCGCCGTCCCGTACCGTGCTCGACTCGCCCGCCAAGACACCCGCCGAGCTGCGCCAGGCCCTGGCCCTCGGGATCGCCGTCAACGCCGACAACCACCAGGAACTGGCCAGGATCTCCGCGCTCGTCGGCTCCGCGCCGACCGCGAGCCCGATCGGGCTCCGGGTCAACCCGCAGGTCGGGGCGGGCGCGATCGGCGCCCTCTCCACCGCGACCGCCACCTCCAAGTTCGGGGTCGCGCTGCGCGACGAGGGCGCCCGGGAGGCGGTCGTCCAGGCATATCTCGACCGGCCCTGGATGCGCCGGCTGCACACGCACACCGGCTCGCAGGGGATTCCGCTCGCCCTGATGGCGGAGGGCGTCGCGGCGGCCTACGAGCTGGCCGAGGAGATCAACGCCAAGGCAGGACGGCAGCAGATCGACACCGTCGACATCGGCGGCGGACTGCCGGTGAACTTCGCCTCCGACGAGGAGACGCCGACGTACGCGGAGTACGCCGAGCTGCTCGCCGCGACCGCTCCCGGCCTGCTCGACGGGCGGTACGGGCTCGTCACCGAGTTCGGCCGCTCGCTGCTCGCCAAGCACGGCACGATCCTGGCCCGCGTCGAGTACACCAAGACCTCGGGCGCCCGCCCCATCGCGGTCACCCATGCGGGGGTCCAGGTCGCCACCCGTACCGTCTACGACCCCGCCTCGTGGCCGCTGCGCGTCCTCGCGTACGACTCCGAGGGCCGGCCCCGCGAAGGGGAGGAGACCGTCCAGGACGTGGCCGGACCCGCCTGCTTCGCCGGCGACCTGCTCGCCACCGCGCGCCCGCTGCCCCTGCTGCGGCCGGACGACGTCGTCGCCGTGCCGGACACCGGCGCGTACTACTTCGCCCACCACTACGCGTACAACAGCCTGCCCCGGCCCGCCGTCCACGGCTTCACCGTCACGGACGACGAGAAGGCGGTCGTCTTCTCGACCGTACGGAGGGCCCAGACGCTCGACGAGATCGTCACCGAGGCGGGCGGGGCGCACCGCGACGCGTTGCTGGACTGACGCCCCGGTGGTTCCGTGGAGCCATGGCTGCTACCAAGAGCGTCGTCGTCGAACGCCGGATCGCGGCGTCTCCCGGGCCCGTCTGGGAGGCGCTGACGGACCTGAAGGACATGGAGCGGGTCCTGAGCGGCGTGGAACGGGTCGAGGTGCTGACGGAGGGCGCCTTCGGGGTGGGCACCCGCTGGCGCGAGACCCGCCGGATGATGGGCAAGGAGGCCACGGAGGAGATGACCGTGACCGAGGCCGAGCCGCCGGACCGCTATGTGACGGTGGCCGACTCGCACGGGATGCACTACGTCTCGGAGATCGCGCTGCGGCCGGACGGGTCCGGGGCGACCACGGTACGGATGACGTTCTCGGCGACGCCGGCCGAGGGGAGCCGCATGGGGTTTCTCGTCAAACTGCTGAGCGCCCTGGGCACCAAGGCGGTGAGCCGGGCGCTGGCGAAGGACCTGGACGACCTGGCGGCGTCGGTGGAGAGCCGCCACTGACCCTCACCCGTGCGTTTGTTCGCTCGCACGAGTGACAGTGCGGCGGGCATCGGGCACACGGGAGGACTGAGCGCCCCCCGGCGACCGAGGCTCCCAGGGGCGAATTCAAGCAAGCCGTCGGCATGTTCCGATGGAAAATGCCAGAACTCATCCCCCCGACCGGAACGTTGAGTAACGTCACCGTCACTGCCGTACGCCGCACGCCGCATCGGGAGGGGAACCCGCGTGCCCGGAATCGACGAGTGCCTGCTGGAGGCCATGAGCCTGCCGGGCGCACGCGGGGCCTGGCTGGTCGACTGGACCAGCGGGCTCGCCCTCGGCGCGGCGGGCGACTCGCCGGTCGGCGACCACGAGACGACCGCCGCCGAGGCGGCCGAACTGGCGCGTGCGGCAGCGGAGTACCACTCCTTCGCCACCGGCACCGCGCCGACGGACGACGACACGTTACCCAAGGGGCCACCCGTCGAGGACCTGATCGTCACCGCCCGCGGCGGCTACCACGTCCTCCGCTTCGTCGAGACGGCCTTCGACAGCAGCGTCTTCCTGCACCTGTGGCTCGACCGCGACACCGGCAACCTCGCCCTCGCCCGGATGCGGCTGCGCGACCTCGCCGAGAGGCTGGTCCTCGGATGACCGTCTCACCGATGCTCACCCGCCTCGCCGCCGAACGCGCGACCGGCGCCCTGCTGCGCGACCACGGCACGCTCTACCTCGTCGACGGCCGTGTCGTCCACGCCGAGAGCCCCGCCGCCCCCGGCCTCGACGTCCTGCTGACGGCCGGCGGACGGCTGCCCCGCGAGGGCTGGGACGAGGCGGTCAACCGCGCCGGCGCGCGCCGCGAGGTCGGCCGGTTCCTGGTGGACAGCGGCCGGCTGCACGACGGAGAGCTGCAGATCTGCCACCTCGGCGCCGTCTTCGACGCGGCGTTCTTCGCGCTCGCCCCCGCCAGCGGCCCGACCCGTTTCCGCTACGGCGTCGCCCACTGGTTCGGCCCGGTGCGGCCGGTCTCCACCGAGGCCGTCGAGCGCGAGACCGTACGCCGCCGTGAACTGCTGGACAGCGTCTGGCCGTACGGGGCCGTGGACACCGCCCCGGTCGCGCCCCGCGCGGCCGCCCCCGGGCAGACGGTGAGCCTGCGTCAGCGGGCCGTGCTGGCCGCCGCCGACGGGGTCCGCACCCCGGCGGACATCGCGCGACTGCTCGGCCGCCCGGCCTTCCACACGCTGCTCGACATCCGCCGCCTGGCGGCCGCCGGTCTCGTCGAGACCCCGCTCGAGCCGTTACCGGCCGACCCGCCCGCCGTCCCGGCCTGGGTCGGCGAGGTCGCGGTCGATCCGGACATCGCCCTGCTGCGCCGGCTCCGTGACGCCCTGGAGGCAAGTCTGTGATGAGGCGTGCCCTGCGCCTGCGCGCCGAGAGGAGACAACTGATGTCGGCAGAAGCCGAGGTGCTCGGCGAGCTGAGACGGCTGCGGGCCCGACTGCCCCAGCTCACCGGGGCGCTCGCCGCGAGCGCCGACGGCCTGGTCCTTGCCCAGGACACGGTCGCCACGGAGGCGGAGGCGGTGGCCGCGCTCACGGCGGCGGCTCTCGGCGTCGGTCAGCGGCTGACCGAGTCCACGGGGCAGGGCGGCTTCCGCGAGCTGCTGGTGCGCGGCGAGAGCGGCTATGTCGCCACGTACGCCGCCGGCGGCTCCGCCGTCCTCACCCTGCTCGCCGAGCCCCGGATCAACGTGGGGCGGCTCCATCTGGAGGCGCGGCGGTCCAGCGCCCGGATAGGCGAGCTCGTCGACGGGGCGCTGGAACGCAAAGACCTGAACTGAATCCCACCAGCGACACCGATCACCGATGCGAAAAGGAAGTGCGACACCCATGGCGAACACCGAGACCTCCCTGAAGGAAGCCGCCTCCATCGAAGGCGCCATCGGCGCCGCGCTGGTCGACTACACGAGCGGCATGGCCCTCGGCACGATCGGCGGCAGCAAGGAGCTCGACCTCAACGTGGCGGCCGCGGGCAACACGGACGTGGTCCGCGCCAAGGTCAGGGCGATGGAGATGCTCGGCCTCAAGGACGAGATCGAGGACATCCTGATCACGCTCGGCGGCCAGTACCACCTGATCCGGCTGCTCAAGGCGCGGGGCACCAACGGCCTCTTCCTGTACCTGGCGCTGGACAAGGACCGCGCGAACCTGGCGATGGCCCGCCACCAGCTGAAGCGGATCGAGGCCGAGCTGGAGATCTGATCCGCCGCTCGGCCACTCGGCCGCTCGGCTGCTCGGCTGCTCGCCTGCGGGGACTACTCGACGAACAGTCCCCGCGCCGCCGCCTTCGCGTCGAACTCCTCCAGCCGCGCCTGGGCGTCCGGCAGCTCGTCCGCCATCGCCTCCAGGAGCACCCGGCCGAGCAGCATCGGAGCGCAGGCCGTGTCGAAGGCGAGTCCGGTGCCGACGGCGGCGGGGATCAGCAGGTCGCTGTGGGCGGCGACGGGCGCGAACGCCGACTCGGCGACCGTCACGACGGTCAGACCGGCCGCCCGCGCGTACTCCAGCGCCTCCACGACCTCCCGGGGGTGGCGCGGCAGCGCGAAGCAGAGCAGGGCCGTGGCCTCCGCCCGCACGGCCGCGTCGATGCGGTCGGTGAGCATCGAGCCGGCCTCGTCGAGGAGGCGGATGTCGGGGTGGACCTTGGCGGCGAAGTACGCGAAGCCGCGGGCCTGCGAGGAGGCGGCGCGCAGTCCGAGGACGGGCAGCGGCCGGGAGGCGGCGAGCAGCCGCCCGGCGCGCTCGACGGGCGCGGGGTCGGCGAGCAGCTCGGCGAGATGGCGGAGGTTCTCGATCTCGGCGAGGACGGCCTGCTGGTACTCGTTGTGCCCGCCGACCTCCCCCGCGGGCTTCTCGGCCGGGGCGACCTCGCGCAGATGGCGGCGCAGGGCGGGGTAGCCGTCGAACCCGAGGGCGACGGCGAAGCGGGTGACAGAGGGCTGGCTGACTCCGGCGAGCTCGGCCAGCTCCACGCTCGACAGGAACGGCACGTCTCCGGCCCGGCGCACCATGCAGTGCGCGATGCGCCGCTGTGTCGGTGTCAGCCGGTGCCCTTCGAAGAGCGCCTGCAGCCGTCCGGCCGGGCTGTCGCTCACGCCGTCCCCCTTCCGCTTATTCATCTACCTCGAACTCTGCATGAAGATATGCAGGAGGGCAAGAAAAACGGGGGGTAGCCCTACCGACGCAGAGGGCCGGGGCTCTCTACGGTGGCAAGCATGGACGAGCTCAAAAGCGAACTGGACGCCACCCTGGATGCCCGCCGGGAGCTGGGCACGGAGTACGAGGCGGCGCTCGTCGAGTCCTTCCTCGGCAAGGTGGAGGACCGTTTGGACGCCACCCTCGACCGCCAGGTGCGGCGCCGGCTGGCCGAGCAGCAGGTGGCAGTGGCCCGCGGCGGCCGACCGGCCGGATCGGGCGTGGAGGGCTTCGGTGAGCGGTTCGGCTTCGGGATCATCTCGCTGATCCTGGCGATCCCGCTCTCCGCGATCGCCGTCACCCAGGCGAACCTGGAGGGCCTGATCGTCGCCTGGCTCGGCATCGTGGGCGTGAACGCCGTCCACGCCTTCCGGGGCCGCCTGCCGTTCAAGACCCTCGGCGAGTGAGCCGAAGGGCGCCGCGGGTGTCGAAAGGGAGACCGCGCGCAGGTCCCGAGGAACGTGGGGGTACCCCCGGACGAAGTCTGGGGGAGGACCGAGCACGATCGACCGTCGACGCACGCAACAGGGCGCCCGGAGGAGAACCGAGCCCTCAAAAAAGGGGAGAAGTAGCGCGGGGACCGCCGCACCCCCGTTACCGGGGGGCGGGACGACGGCGGTCCCCGCGAGGGACACGGGCCCGGGTCAGGGCCGGTCGCCGCGTCCGGCGGCGTCTGCAGGAGGTCCGGGAGCCGCTCCGTAGTCCTTGACGCCGACAACAGCCACTGTGCCGGACGCGTGTTAAGCGGGTGCTGCGGGTACGTGTCGCGCTCGTACCGATTGCGCGAACGCCCGCTCGAAGAGGGTTCGGGCTACTTCGCGGCGCCCTTGGTCCCGCCGTTCGCCAGGAAGGCGAGCAGGTCCTGACGGCTCACCACACCCGTCGGCTTGCCCTCGACCAGCACGATCGCCGCGTCCGCCTCACCGAGGACGGACATCAGGTCGGCGACCGGCTCGCCGGAGCCCACCTGCGGCAGCGGCGCGCTCATGTGACGCTCCAACGGGTCCTCCAGAGAGGCCCGCTTGGTGAACAGCGCGTCGAGGAGCTCGCGCTCCACCACCGAGCCGACGACCTCGGCGGCCATGACGTCGGGGTGTCCGGCGCCCGGCTTGACGATCGGCATCTGGGAGACGCCGTACTCCCGCAGCACCTCGATGGCCTGACCGACCGTCTCCTCCGGGTGCATGTGGACGAGGGAGGGCAGGCCGCCCTCCTTGTGGCGCAGCACGTCGGCGACGGTGGCGGACTCGGTGTCCTCCAGGAAGCCGTAGTCGGCCATCCACTCGTCGTTGAAGATCTTGGACAGGTAGCCGCGGCCGGAGTCCGGCAGCAGCACGACCACGATGTCGTCGGGCCCGAGCTCCTTGGCGACCTCGAGCGCGGCGACGACCGCCATGCCGCAGGAGCCGCCCACCAGGAGGCCCTCCTCCTTGGCGAGGCGGCGGGTCATCTGGAAGGAGTCCTTGTCCGAGACGGCGACGATCCGGTCGGTGACGGACGCGTCGTAGGCGGTGGGCCAGAAGTCCTCGCCGACGCCCTCGACGAGGTACGGCCGGCCGGAGCCGCCGGAGTAGACCGAGCCCTCGGGGTCGGCGCCGACGACCTGGACCGTGCCGCCGCTGACCTCCTTCAGGTACTTGCCGGTGCCGGAGATGGTGCCGCCGGTGCCGACGCCCGCGACGAAGTGGGTGATCTTTCCGTCCGTCTGCTCCCACAGCTCGGGACCGGTGGTCTCGTAGTGGGAACGGGGGTTGTTCGGGTTGGAGTACTGGTCGGGCTTCCAGGCGCCGGGGGTCTCACGAACGAGCCGGTCCGAGACGTTGTAGTACGAGTCGGGGTGCTCGGGGTCGACGGCGGTGGGGCAGACGACGACCTCGGCGCCGTACGCCCGCAGCACGTTGATCTTGTCCGTGGACACCTTGTCGGGGCAGACGAAGATGCACTTGTAGCCCTTCTGCTGGGCCACGATCGCGAGACCGACACCGGTGTTGCCGGATGTGGGCTCGACGATGGTGCCGCCGGGCTTGAGAGCACCGCTCTCCTCGGCCGCCTCGATCATGCGCAGGGCGATGCGGTCCTTGACCGAGCCGCCGGGGTTGAAGTACTCGACCTTGGCCAGGACGGTTGCCTGGATGCCCGCCGTGACGTTGTTGAGCTTCACCAGCGGGGTGTTGCCGACGAGGCTGATCATCGAGTCGTGGAATTGCACCGTAATCTCCGGGGTCTCCGTAATGGTGCGTCCAGCGTATGCGTAGTCGGTGCGGGTTACGGGGCAGTTAGATCCTGAACGGCTTGAAGGAGGTGACTGCCCCCATGTCGAGGGCGAGGGTGGCACGGCGGATCGCGGCGGGCGCGGCGTACGGCGGTGGGAGCATCGGGCTGCTCGGTGTGGCGGCGGTGGGTGTGGTCCTGGCCGAGGTGCAGCTGGCGAAGAGGACGGTCGGGGGAGGGGTGGCGCCGCTGCCACCGGGGGCGGACGGGCTGTACGGCCGCTCGTTCGAGACCTCGGATCCCGCCTCGACCCCGCTTCGGCTGGCCCTTCTGGGTGATTCGACGGCGGCGGGTCAGGGGGTGCGCCGGGTGGGTCAGACCCCGGGGGCGCTGCTGGCCTCGGGGCTCGCGGCGGTGGCGGAGCGGCCGGTGGTGCTGCGGAACGTGGCGCTGCCGGGGGCGCGCTCGGACGACCTGGAGCGTCAGGTGTCGCTGCTGCTGGCGTCTCCGGCGGGGCCGCCGGACGTCTGCGTGATCATGATCGGGGCGAACGACGTCACGCACCGGATGTCCGCGACGGAGTCGGTGCGGCTCCTCGCGGCGGCGGTGCGGCGGCTGCGGACGGCGGGGGCGGAGGTGGTCGTGGGGACCTGCCCGGATCTGGGGACGATCGAGCCGGTGTACCAGCCGCTGCGGTGGCTGGCGCGGCGGGTGTCGCGGCAGCTGGCTGCGGCGCAGACGATCGTGGTGGTGGAGCAGGGCGGGCGGACGGTGTCGCTGGGGGACCTGCTGGGTCCGGAGTTCGCGGCGAATCCGCGGGAGATGTTCGGGGCGGACAACTACCACCCGTCGGCGGAGGGGTACGCGACGGCGGCGATGGCGGTGTTGCCGACGGTGTGCGCGGTGCTCGGCGTGTGGCCGGAAACGGACCGTCTGGAGCCGGAGCGTCACGAGAACATGCTGCCGGTGGCGAAGGCGGCGGCGGAGGCGGCGAAGGAGGCGGGTACGGAGGTCACGGGGGCGCGGGCGCCGTGGGCCCTCCTCAAGCACCGCCGCCGGCGCCGCCTCCCGACGCCGGAATCCCCGACCCCGTCCCCGGAGGAGGCCCACCGGCCCTGACGACCGGTGCGCGGCGCCCGCCCGCCCCCACCCCGTGTGGGCAATCGTCCCGCCGGGGCTGGGGGTCCCCCCGGACGAAGTCTGGGGGAGGGTGGGCACACGGGACGGCGCCCTTGCGGGCGCGTCCGCTCCGACCGGCTCCCGCACCACGAGGCACGTGCACCCTTCAGGGCCCTGGAGATCGGGGCACAAGGGGCAGAAGCGCCCGCAAGGGCGCCGTCCGTTGTGCCCACCCGTCCCGCCCTGCGGGACGATTGCCCACAACGGGGGGGCGATCGCCAGACCGCGGTCGCCCGCTGAGCGGGCGCTTAGAATTGAGGTCCGCGTCACACCGTCTGGGCGGTGACCCGTGCCGTACGTGCAGGTAGCTTCGCTTTCAGTCCGTCCACCCCGCATCCTCCTGGAGCCGTGATGCCCGAAGCCGTCATCGTCTCGACCGCCCGCTCCCCGATCGGCCGGGCCTTCAAGGGCTCCCTGAAGGACCTGCGGCCCGACGACCTCACCGCGACGATCGTCCAGGCCGCCCTCGCCAAGGTCCCCGAGCTCGACCCGCGGGACATCGACGACCTGATGCTCGGCTGTGGCCTCCCCGGTGGCGAGCAGGGCAACAACCTGGGCCGGATCGTCGCCGTCCAGATGGGGATGGACCACCTCCCCGGCTGCACGATCACCCGCTACTGCTCCTCCTCCCTCCAGACCTCCCGCATGGCGCTGCACGCCATCAAGGCGGGCGAGGGCGACGTCTTCATCTCGGCCGGTGTCGAGATGGTCTCCCGCTTCGTGAAGGGCAACTCCGACTCCCTGCCCGACACGCACAACCCCCTCTTCGCCGACGCCGAGGCCCGCACCGCCGCCGTCGCCGCCTCCGAGGGCTCCGCCTGGCACGACCCGCGCGAGGACGGCCTCGTCCCCGACGCGTACATCGCCATGGGCCAGACCGCCGAGAACCTGGCCCGCCTCAAGGGCATCAGCCGCCAGGAGATGGACGAGTTCGGCGTACGGTCGCAGAACCTCGCCGAGCAGGCCATCAAGAACGGCTTCTGGGAGCGCGAGATCACCCCGGTGACGACCCCGGACGGCACCGTCGTCTCCGCCGACGACGGCCCGCGCGCCGGCGTCACCCTGGAGGGCGTGCAGGGCCTCAAGCCCGTCTTCCGCCCCGACGGCCTGGTCACCGCCGCCAACTGCTGCCCGCTCAACGACGGCGCCGCCGCGCTCGTGATCATGTCGGACACGAAGGCCCGCGAGCTCGGCCTCACCCCGCTCGCCCGCATCGTCTCCACCGGCGTCTCGGGCCTCTCCCCCGAGATCATGGGCCTCGGCCCGGTCGAGGCCTCCAAGCAGGCCCTCAAGCGCGCCGGCCTGACCATCGGCGACATCGACCTCGCCGAGATCAACGAGGCCTTCGCCGCCCAGGTGATCCCGTCCTACCAGGACCTGGGTCTGGATCTGGACAAGGTGAACGTCAACGGCGGCGCCATCGCCGTCGGCCACCCCTTCGGCATGACCGGCGCCCGCATCACCGGCACGCTGATCAACAGCCTGCAGTTCCACGACAAGCAGTTCGGTCTGGAGACCATGTGCGTCGGCGGTGGGCAGGGCATGGCCATGGTCATCGAGCGGCTGAGCTGAGCTCCGCCATGGCCGCCGGGCACCTCGGCTAACCCCGTCGCGTCCCAGCCGTGACCGAATCTCCCCCAGGATGTGACCTATGTCCCGGGGGAGAGTCATTCCCGCAGGTCACAGCAGGAACGGGACTAAACACCTGGCCCAAATACCTGTCCATTTCGTGACGTAATGCACTGACAGGGGGCGCACTCCCACGGCAGGCTGATGTAGGAAGTCGGGGGATCGACTCGGAATCGGGAGTACGTCAGTGAGCGCCATGTCTCTTGCCCTGCTGGTGACCACGGCCGCCGCCACGGCCGTGGGCGCCGCCGCCCTGCACGCTGCCCACGGTCTCCGTAAGCAGGTCGCCGCTCTGCGTAGCGAACTCGCCACCGCCCACGGGGTGTCCGTACCCCATGCCCGCCAGACCCCCGCCGCCGAGATACGGGCCGCGGTGGCCGAGGCGCTGGCCGAGGAGCGCGAGCGCGAGCTCGCCGAGGCGCGGGCCTTCTGGGCGGCGCAGGAGGCGCGGGACGCGGCCGACGCCCCGTCGCTGCTCGGCGGCCTGGGCGGTACCACCGAGGACGGCCCCTTCTACGTGCCGCGCCAGGCCGACTTCGTGGGCCTGGAGGCCATGGCCCTGGAAGCGATGGAGGCCGAGGCCGCCGCGCTTGACGGCGCCGGCGCCGAGAGCGTCCTGGACGAGTTCCCGGAGCTGACCGAGTACGCCGAGGACTCCCCCGAGCTCGCCGCGGCCCGCCGCCGCCACCCCTCGCACCCCGACTTCGTGCCGGTCCAGACACCCGTCGTGACCGACCACGAGCGCACGGTGGCCCGCCTGGAGGAGCTCGCCGACACGCGCACCGCGCTGACCGACGTGCGCCCCGGGCCGCTCGGCACGCTGGACGTGTACGTCTTCGCCGACGGCACCACGCTCTGCATGACCCCCGGCCACCGGGAGACCGCGGAGCGCCTCGCGGAGGCCCTGAACGCCGGTCGTACGCCGGTCCTGCTCGGCGGTTCGGGTGTCTCGGGCGCGTACGCCCTGACGTTCTCCTTCGGGGAAGCGGACGGCGAGAACGTCTACATCCTCGCCGACCGCGTCATCGCCTCGCTGTAGCCACCGGGGACCGTCAGAGCCCCGACCGCTCGGCGGCCTCCCGCACCAGCCTCACGGCCTCGCCCAGTTCCCGTTCCCGGGAGCCGGCCGGGGCCGTTCGCAGAATCTCCGCCAGATCGTTTCCGGCCACCACAAGTTGGTCGGCCGCCGTGAAGACACCGGCGTCCGGCATGATCCGTCCGCCGCCCTCCGGCTCCTCGATCCGCTGCGCGCGCAGCGCCAACTCCCTGGCCAGCGCCAGCCCTTCGGCCGCGGCGCCGCGCTGGAGGCGGCTCTGCGGGGCGGCCCGCAAGCGGTCGGCGAACCGTTCGACGGCGGCGGTCAGTTCACTCGTATCAAGCACGACGCGACCCTACGCGCCCTCCGGAGAGTGTTGCCAACGGCCCGGCGCTCAGGCACGGTGACGGGAAGGAGCACACGGCAACACGCGTCCGGAGGCGCCGATGTCCCACGTATTCTCCGAAGAGACCCATCGCAACCTGCTCGCCCGCATCCCGCATTGCACCGGTCGTGAAGTCTCCGACTGGCTCCGCACCGTCGAGGAAGGCCCCTCCCTCGTCCGCTTCGAGGAGAAGGTGAGCTGGCTCCGGGGCGAGCACGACCTCGCGTACGGCCACGCGAAGGCGATCATCCACGAGTACGACCTCCGCAGGGCGGCCCGCCGGCTGCTCTGACGTCACGCGAAGGGCCCGCCCGTGCGGGCCCTCACGCCACACCTCGGCGCCGGCTCACCTCGCGCGCCGGTCCAGGAAGTCGCGGACCAGCGCGGCGATCTCCTCGCCGTGCGTCTCCAGGGCGAAGTGCCCGGCGTCGAGGAGGTGGATCTCCGCGTCCGGCAGGTCCCGCGCGAACGCCTCGGCGCCCGCGGGCCCGAAGATCTCGTCGCCGCGGCCCCAGGCGGCCAGCAGCGGGGGCCGGTGGGTGCGGAAGTACTCCTGGAAAACCGGGTAGCCGTCCAGGTTGAACTGGTAGTCCCAGAAGAGCTGGAGCTGGATCTCCTTGTTGCCGGGCCGGTCCAGGCCCGCCTGGTCCAGGGTCCAGGTCTCCGGCCCGACGCGGTCGAGGCGGTCGGCCGGGACGCCGTGGGTGTACTGCCAGCGCGTCGCCTCGACGGTCAGCAGCTCGCGCACGGCGGCCTCGTTGGCCTCCCGGTCCTTGGCGTGCGCGAAGAGCACGTCCCAGAAGGGCGTGAAGCCCTCCAGGTAGGCGTTGCCGCTCTGGGTGACGATCGCGGTGACCCGCTCGGGGTTCCGCGCGGCGATCCGCAGTCCGATCGGGGCTCCGTAGTCCTGGACGTAGAGCGCGAAGCGGTCGATCCCGAGCCGGTCGAGCAGCTTCAGGGTGACCGCGGTGAGGGTCTCGAAGCTGTAGTCGAAGGCGTCGACGGCGGGCGCGGACGAGGCGCCGAAGCCGATGTGGTCGGGCGCGATCAGGTGGTACGTGTCGGCCAGCTCGGCCATCAGCCCGCGGTACATGTGCGAGCTGGACGGGAAGCCGTGCAGCAGCACGAGTACGGGGCGGCTCGGGTCGCCGGCCTCCCGGTAGAAGACGTCGAGCCCGTCGATCGTCTCCGTGTGGGCGCGCAGGGCGAATGCGGACATGGTGGGGCCTTCCCGTTCAGACCGGGAGGGAGAACGATCGTTCTCCCCATGCCCTGTAGAGTAGGAGAACGATGGTTCTCCAGGCAAGGGGTGATCGGACGATGGACACGGAATCCGCCGAGCTGCGACTCCTGGAGGCCGCCGAGACGCTCTTCGACGAGCGCGGGGTGCAGGCGGTCGGCATGGACGCCATCCGCACCGCGTCCGGCGTCTCCCTCAAGCGCCTCTACCAGCTCTACCCGTCCAAGGACCATCTGGTGTGGGCCGTCCTCAACCGCCGCGACGCGGCCGTGCGGGAGGCCATCGCCGCCCACGGCACGCGCCACGCCACCACCCCGTACGAGCGCGCCCTGGCGGTCTTCGACTACCTCGGGGACTGGTTCGCCGACCCCGGGTTCCGCGGCTGCGCCTTCATCAACACCTTCGGCGAGATGGGCGGCATCTCACCGGACGTCGCCGACATCGCCCGCGGCCACAAGCAGGCCCTGCGGGGATACTTCGCGGAGCAGACGAACGCCCTCGGCGCGCCGTCGGAGCTGGCCGACCAGCTGGCCCTGCTCGCCAACGGCGCCATGGCCGTCGCGGGCATCAACGGCTCCCCCGAGCCGGCCGCCCAGGCGAAGGACGCGGCCCGGGTGCTCCTGGACACCGCACTCAAGGGCTGAGGAGAACGCGGAAGGGCCCGCCCGGCGGAAGCCGGACGGGCCCTTCGTCACACACGGGTGGTGCGTCAGTCGTCGCCCTGCAGGATCGACAGCAGACGCAGCATCTCCAGGTAGATCCACACCAGGGTCAGGGTGAGGCCGAAGGCCGCCAGCCAGGACTCCTCGCGCGGGGCGCCGTACGTCACGCCGTCCTCGACCTGCTTGAAGTCGAGGGCGAGGAAGCAGGCACCGAGGATGATGCCGATGACACCGAAGAGGATGCCGAGGCCGCCGCTGCGGAAGCCCAGGCCGTCACCGGCGCCGTCGAAGAGCGAGAACAGCGCGTTGACCGCCATCAGCAGGATGAAGCCGATCGCGGCCGCCATCACGAAGCCGTAGAAGCGGCGCGTGACGCGGATCCAGCGCATCTTGTACGCGATCAGCACACCGGCGAAGACCGCCATCGTGCCGAGGACCGCCTGCGCGACCACACCGGGCGAGATGTAGGTCGAGACCGCGGCCGAGATGACGCCGAGGAAGACACCCTCGAACGCCGCGTAGGCCAGGATCAGCGCCGGCGAGGCCTTGCGCTTGAAGGACTGCACCATCGCCAGGACGAAGGCCACCAGGGCGGCGCCGATGGCGATGCCGTAGGACTTGCCGAGGTTCGCCTCGTCGACCGGCAGCAGGAACCACGACAGGGCGGCGGTGACCACGACCGTACCGAGCGTCATGGCCGTACGGCTCACGACGTCGTCGATCGTCATCACATTGCCGCGCGTCTGCTGCGGGGCGCCGAGCTGGGTGTCCTGTGCGTACGGGTTGGTCGCGTACGGGTTCGTCGCGCCCTCGGCGTAGGGGTTGGTTCCAACGGCGGGGCCCCCGGCCTGCGGCTGCTGCGCGTTGAAGCCGGCGTAGCCGTTGTCGCGGCTGAACCCCCGTCGCGAGAAGACCGGGTTGCTGCTCCTCATCTCACTCCTCCATGGCCGCACTGCGCGGCCTTGCGTCAAGAGTAATAGGGAAGCAAAAGAAACTCCCTAGTGCTCGGGGAGGATCTTTCCGGGATCGTCAAAGAGGCCCGGCGGTCGACGGGGGGTGAGCTGTGCCCGGAACCGGACTCGAACCGGTACGGCCCGAAGGCCAGCGAGGTTTAAGCTCGCCGTGTCTGCATTCCACCACCCGGGCATGGCGCGCGGCTCCGCGTTGGCACATGAGCCTATCGGGACGCTTCCCCCGTTCAGCGGAACACTGGCCCGATGTTGTCTTATTTTATTGACGTCTGAGGGTGTGTCAGTGCAGGTGGGGGCCCATCTGACGAACTGTGACAGGGGTCGCAGGCGCAAAGGCGCGTACGCCGGAATGACGGAAAGTCGTCGCATCTATGTCACATCCCCCGGGGGGTACCCACCCGGACGGACGGCGGCCGGCGCTCCGGAGGGCGTCTCAGGGGTCCTGTCATACCTCAGGAGGAGGGGCGGGCCCCCCGGTCCGACTCGAGACTGCCCCAGGAACGGGCACGTGGGCGGACGCTCGCGGCCTCAACGCTCGACACGATGGAGTGGTTCCCGAACATCCCGCAGTGACAGGAGTCCCTCGTGACCACCACCCCCACCGTGTCCCGCGCCACCGCGGTGGCCGCCCGCGCCACGGATCTCTCGAAGGTCTACGGACAGGGCGAGACCCAGGTGGTCGCCCTCGACCGGGTCACCGTGGACTTCCGGCAGGGAGAGTTCACCGCGATCATGGGCCCCTCCGGCTCCGGCAAGTCGACCCTGATGCACTGCGTCGCGGGTCTGGACTCCTTCAGCTCCGGTTCGGTGCGCCTCGGCGAGACGGAGCTCGGCACCCTGAAGGACAAGCAGCTCACGCAGCTGCGCCGGGACAAGATCGGCTTCATCTTCCAGGCGTTCAACCTGCTGCCGACGCTGACGGCCATGGAGAACATCACGCTGCCGATGGACATCGCGGGCCGCAAGCCCGACAAGCAGTGGGTGGAGAAGGTCATCGACATGATCGGCCTGTCCGGCCGGCTGAGCCACCGCCCCGCGCAGCTCTCCGGCGGCCAGCAGCAGCGCGTCGCCGTGGCCCGCGCGCTGGCCTCCCGCCCCGAGATCATCTTCGGTGACGAGCCGACCGGAAACCTGGACTCGCGCTCGGGCGCCGAGGTCCTGGGCTTCCTGCGCAATTCGGTACGGGAGCTGGGCCAGACGGTCGTCATGGTCACCCACGACCCGGTCGCCGCGTCCTACGCGGATCGGGTGATCTTCCTCGCGGACGGCCGGATCGTCGACGAGATGCTCAGCCCGACGGCGGACGGCGTGCTGGACCGCATGAAGGCCTTCGACGCCAAGGGCCGCACGAGCTGAGGCCCCCCCCGGGGCTCCGCCCCGGTCCGCGGCCCAGCACCTTTCGATGTACCGCCCCCACCAGGGGCGCTCCCCTCCAGGACACACACACCATGCTCCGTACCGCCTTGCGCAACGTACTCGCGCACAAGGCCAGGCTGCTGATGACCGTGCTCGCCGTCATGCTCGGCGTGGCCTTCGTCTCCGGCACCCTGGTCTTCACCGACACCCTCTCCCAGGCCTTCCGCAACCAGTCGGCCAAGAGCTACGACGACGTCGCCGTCGCCGTCAGCATGCACCCGAGCCCCGAGGAAGCGGCCAAGACGCCCGGCCTCTCGCAGGACGTCATCGACCGCATCGGCAAGCTCGACGGTGTCGCCGCCGTCTCCGGGCGGGTCGACGGCTTCGCCGGCGTGCCCGACAAGGACGGCAAGCTGATCGGCGTCGGCTGGTCCAACAAGGGCACCAACTTCGCCCCCGGCGCCGACGGCAAGGACCGGGCGTACGACTTCACCCAGGGCGCGGGACCGCTGCAGGACGGCCAGATCGCGCTCGACCAGGACACCGCGGCCAAGGGCGGCTACAAGGTCGGCGACACCGTCCGCGTCGCCACCAACGGCCCGGTGAAGGAGTACACCCTCTCCGGTGTCTTCACCACCGACGACGGCGCGGTCAGTGCCGGCGGCAGCCTGGTCCTCTTCGACAACTCCGTGGCTCAGCAGCAGTACGTGAAGCCGGGCTTCTACCGGGACGCCACCGTCGTCGCCACCAAGGGCACGGACGCCGACAAGCTCCTCGACGAGGTCCTCAAGGTCGTCCCGAAGTCCGCCACGGCCCAGACCGGCCAGGCGCTCGCCGACCAGCAGGCCAAGGACATCGAGGCCGGGCTCGGCGCGCTGAAGCAGGTCCTGCTCGGCTTCGCCGGCATCGCCCTCTTCGTCGGCGTCTTCCTGATCGCCAACACCTTCACCATGCTGGTCGCCCAGCGCACCAAGGAGCTCGCGCTGATGCGCGCCGTCGGTGGCTCGCGCAAGCAGATCACCCGCTCCGTCCTCGCCGAGGCCGGTCTGGTCGGCCTGGTCGCCTCGGTGGTCGGCTACGGCCTGGGCATCGCGCTCGCCGTCGGACTGCGCGCGGGCATGAACGCCTTCGACCTGAAGGTGCCGGACGGCCCGCTGGTCCTCGGCACGACCCCGCTCGTGGCCGCGCTCGCCGTCGGCGTCCTGATCACCATGATCGCCGCCTGGCTGCCCGGCCGCCGCGCTGCGAAGATCCCGCCGGTCGCCGCCATGAGCAGCGTCCACGCGGCGGCGACCACGAAGTCGCTGGTGGTCCGCAACTCCATCGGCGCCGCGCTCACCGCGCTCGGTGCGGTCCTGATCGTGCTCGGCGCCGGCAAGGGTGGCGACGACGGCCGGATGTTCATCGCGGGCGGCGCCTTCGTCACCCTCATCGGTGTGATCGTGCTGATCCCGCTGCTCTCCCGCCCGGTGATCGCCGTGATCCGCCCGCTCTTCGTCGGCGCCTTCGGGGTCTCCGGCAAGCTCGCCGGCCTCAACGCGGTCCGCAACCCGCGCCGTACCGGCGCCACCGCCTCCGCGCTCGCCATCGGTCTGACCCTGGTCACCGGCCTGTCCGTGCTCGGTACGACGGTCGGCTCGGCCCTGGACAAGATGACGACGGACCAGATCCGCGCCGACTACCTGATCTCCATGGCCAGCGGCGAGGGCATGAACAAGGACGCGCTCGCCGCGATCGAGAAGACCCCGGGCGCCACCGCCGTCTCGCCGCAGCAGGCCGGCTGGTTCTCGCTGAAGGGCAAGGACGTCTCGGCCTCCGGTGTCACCCCCGGCGACATCGAGCGGCTCATCAAGCTCAACACCGTGAAGGGCTCGCTCGACTCGCTCGGCGAGGGGAAGATCGCGATCGCCGAGAAGACCGCGACCAAGCAGGGCTGGAAGGTCGGCGACACGCTGCCGGTCGAGTACGGGGACAAGCAGAAGGGGAAGCTGACGGTCGGCGCGGTCTTCGAGGACAGCGAGTTCGTCTCGCCGGTCCTGATCGACGCGGAGATCATCACCGCCCACGAGCAGCAGTCCTACATCCCGCAGATCTTCGTCTCGATGGACGGCGGCGCCTCGGCGGCCAACGAGAAGGCGCTCGCGAAGGCCATGGGTGACAACCCGGCCATCACCGTCATGGACCAGAAGGACATCCGTGACCTGTTCGGCGGCCAGATCAACATACTCCTGAACATCATGTACGGCCTGCTGGCGATGGCCCTGCTCATCGCGATCCTGGGCGTCGTGAACACCCTGGCCATGTCTGTCTTCGAGCGGCAGCAGGAGATCGGCATGCTGCGCGCGATCGGTCTGGACCGACGCCGCGTCAAGCGGATGGTCCGTCTGGAGGCCGTGGTCATCTCGCTCTTCGGTGCCGTGGTCGGCATCGGTCTCGGCTCGTTCCTCGGCTGGGCGATCGGCGAGACGTTCAAGAGCAGCCTGCCGGGCTACGCGCTGGTCCTGCCCTGGGACCGGATCGGGATCTTCCTGATCCTGGCCGGACTGGTCGGCGTGCTGGCCGCCATGTGGCCGGCCCGCAGCGCCGCGAAGCTGAACATGCTGGCCGCGATCAAGGCCGAGTAACCGCGGTACGCACGAGGCGAAGGGCCGGGCTCCCCGAACGGGAGCCCGGCCCTTCTCCGTACGTACGGCTACGGCTTCTCGTCCCACACCCGCGGCCGCAGCGCCACGCCCGAGGTGCCCGACTCCGGCGTCTTCACGGCGAGGAACTGGTTCACGCCGATGCGGTTGCGTTCGAAGGAGACCGCGGAGGCGGCCATGTAGAGCCGCCAGATCCTCGCCCGGCCGGGCGAGGTGTTCCGTACGGCCCGCTTCCAGTCGCCCTCCAGGTTGGCCACCCAGCGGCGCAGCGTCAGGGCGTAGTGCTCGCGGATGGCCTCCACGTCGCGGACCTCGAAGCCGGCGTCCTCCAGGGTGGTGAGCGTGCCGCCCATCGGGGCCAGTTCGCCGTCCGGGAAGACGTACGCGTCGATGAACGCGTCCACCTCGTAGGCCTCCTCGTCCGGTTCGGGGCGGCGGGAGATCTGGTGGTTGAGCAGCCGGCCGCCGGGCCTCAGCAGCGCGTGCAGTATGTCGGCGTACTCGCGGTAGCGGACCGCGCCGACGTGCTCGGCCATCCCGATGGACGAGATGGCGTCGTACGGGCCGTCCTTGACATCCCGGTAGTCCTGGACGCGGATCTCGATCCGGTCGGTCAGGCCCTCCTGGGCGATCCGCTTGCGGGCGTAGGCGGCCTGCTCGCGCGAGAGGGTGACGCCGACGACCTGGGCGCCGTACTCGCGGGCCGCGTGGATGGCCATGGAGCCCCATCCGCAGCCGACGTCGAGCAGCCGGTCGCCCTCCTTCAGGTTCAGTTTGCGGGCGATGAGGTCCAGCTTGTCGCGCTGGGCGTCCTCCAGGGTCCCGCCGTCCGTCCAGTACGCGCACGAGTAGACCATCGAGGGCCCGAGGACCAGCTCGTAGAAGTCGTTGCCCACGTCGTAGTGGTGACTGATCGCCTGCTTGTCGCGGCGCTTGCTGTGGCGGGAGCCGGTGCGCCGGCGCATCTCCTCGGCGGGCGGTGCGGGCGGCGGGAACGGCCCGGCCAGCTTCAGCAGGCCGCGCGCCGCGGCGCGCAGCTTCGGGTCGCGTACGGACTTCAGGACGCCCCTGGTCTCCTCCCCGCGCTCCCAGATCAGTCCGGCGAGCCGGTCGAGGAACTCGTAGAGGTCTCCCTCGACGTCGATCTCACCGGCCACCCAGGCCCGCGCGAGGCCCAGTTCGCCGGGCTTCCACAGCAGCCGGCGCAGGGCACGGCGGTGCCGGACGATCAGGACGGGGCCGTCCGAGGGGCCCGCTTCGCTGCCGTCCCAGGCTCGCAGACGCACCGGGAGCGGGACCCCCAGGAGATCCTCGGCGAGAGTGGTCAGCCGCAATGCGGCGTCGGCCATGGTGCACACCTCCGTGATGTCGTGCCCCAGAAATGCTCGTCACCACGTAAACACCCTCCGTAGGCGTTTTTCGTCCCGTCGGCGCGCAACGACTCGGCAAAACACTCGTGCGGAACACTGGGCCGGACATGCCGAAGGGCCGTCCGCACCACGGATGGCGGACGGCCCTTGCGGGGGTGTACTGCGGTGGAGCTAGGAGGCCTTGGCCTTCTCCTGGCTCGCGGCGGCGGCCGGAGCGGGAGCGGGCTTGGCGGCCTCGTAGAACTCCTCGCGCGGCGTCTCCATCGCTCCGAGGGAGACGACCTCGCGCTTGAGGAACATCGCGAGGGTCCAGTCGGCGAAGACGCGGATCTTGCGGTTCCAGGTCGGGACGGCCATGCCGTGGTAGCCACGGTGCATGTACCAGGCGAGACGGCCCTTGAGCTTGATCTTCATCTTGCCCATGACGATCATCGCGACGCCCTTGTGCAGGCCGAGACCCGCGACCGCGCCCTTGTTGGAGTGCGCGTACTCCTTCTGCGGGAAGCCCCGCATGCCGGAGACCACGTTGTCGCCGAGGACCTTCGCCTGGCGCAGCGCGTGCTGGGCGTTCGGCGGGCACCAGGCGTTCTCCACGCCGGCCTTGCGGGCGGCGAGGTCCGGGACCTGGGCGTTGTCGCCCGCGGCCCAGATGTAGTCGGTGCCGGTGACCTGGAGGGTCGGCTGGGCGTCCACGTGGCCGCGCGGGCCGAGCGGGAGGCCGAAGCGGGCCAGCGCCGGGTTGGGCTTGACGCCCGCGGTCCACACGATCGTGTTGGAGTCGACCTCGAGGCCGTTCTTCAGCACGACGTGGCCGTCGACGCAGGAGTCCATCGACGTCGAGAGGTAGATCTCGACACCGCGGCCCTCGAGGTGCTCCTTGCCCCAGCGGCCCAGCTCCGGGCCCACCTCGGGAAGGATCTTGTCGGCGGCGTCGACCAGGATGAAGCGCATGTCCTCGCGCTTCACGTTGGTGTAGTACTTCGCCGCGTCGCGGGCCATGTCCTCGACCTCGCCGATGGTCTCCGCGCCGGCGAAGCCGCCGCCCACGAAGACGAAGGTCAGCGCCTTGCGGCGGACCTCCTCGTCGGTCGTCGAGTCGGCCTTGTCCAGCTGCTCCAGGACGTGGTTGCGGAGGCCGATGGCCTCCTCCACGCCCTTCATGCCGATGCCCTGCTCGGCAAGGCCGGGGATCGGGAAGGTGCGGGAGACCGCGCCCATCGCGATGACCAGGTAGTCGAAGGGCAGGTCGTAGGCCTCGCCGACGAGCGGCGCAACCGTGGCGACCTTGCGGTCCTGGTCGATGGTGGTGACGCGACCGGTGAGCACCTCGGCTCCACGCACGACGCGTCGCAGCGGGACGACGACATGGCGCGGCGAGATGCTGCCTGCGGCAGCTTCGGGGAGGAAGGGCTGGTACGTCATGTACGAGCGCGGGTCGACGACCGTGACGGTCGCTTCCGCATAACGCATCTTCTTGAGAATGCGTCGTGCTGCGTACAGGCCTACGTACCCACCGCCTACTACGAGGATCCTGGGACGCTCCGTGGTGCTCATGCATCCGAGTATCCACCCCTCTCAGGGGGGTCGCTCGTGCGCCCCTTCACAAGGTCTGAGGGGACCTCTGCTACACTCCGCCGCCCACGTGACCTAGGTCATGGTCGTGCAAAGGAACCAGGGTGGTGGGGTGAACGTTGTTCACCCCTACTGAACTGGCCTGGAGAGCCGTCGTTAACGCTGAACCACAGGGTGCGTTCACACGATGGAAACAGAGTGCGAACGGGGCTCGGCGCCTACGAAAGAGCCCCGACAGGGGCGTTGGAGGCCCTAAAGGCCCTCCACGGCCCCCATCAGGGCCCTTTTCCTTGTGAAGAACTTCACGAACTTTCCCGGCGGACTGTTTCCGGACGTGTCGCCGGGTGCCCGTTATGCCACGGACAGTGCGATTCCGTCGAGGATGTCGTGCTCGCTGACGACGACCTCCCGGGCCCCGGTCCGCTCCATGATCTCCAGCAGGACGAGCGCCCCGGCGATGATCACGTCGACCCGTCCGGGGTGCATCACGGGGATCGCGACGCGCTCGGCGTGGGTGGAGGCGACCAGCGACCTGACAATCTCCGCGACCTTCTCGTACGGGATCCGGGAGTGGTGGATCCGCTCGGAGTCGTACTCCGTCAGCCCCAGCGCGATCGCGGCGACCGTCGTCACGGAGCCGGCGAGCCCGACCAGGGTCTCGGCCTCGCCGATCGGGACGGTCTGCTGTGCCAGGTCGAGCGCGGCCCGGATGTCGGCGCGGATCGCGGCGATCTCGGCGGCGGCCGGCGGGTCGCTGCGGACGTGCCGCTCGGTGAGCCGTACGCAGCCGATGTCGACGGACCGGGCGGCCTCGACGTGCTTGTTGCCGACGACGAACTCGGTCGAGCCGCCGCCGATGTCCACGACGAGGTACTTCTCGGTGCCGTGCAGCTCGCCCGTGGCGCCGGTGAAGGAGAACTCGGCCTCCTGGTCGCCGGTGATCACCTCGGGCTCGACGCCCAGGATGTCCAGGACGCCGCTCACGAACTCCTCGCGGTTCTCGGCGTCGCGGGAGGCGGAGGTGGCCACGAAGCGCAGCTTCTCGGCGCCCAGTTCCTTGATGACGGCCGCGTACGCACGGCAGGCCGCGAAGGTCCGCTCCAGCGCCTCGGGCGCGAGCCGGCCGGTCTTGTCGACGCCCTGCCCCAGCCGGACGATCGTCATCCGCCGGTCCAGCTCGATCAGCTCACCGGTGTCGGGGTGGACGTCGGCGACCAGGAGGCGGATGGAGTTCGTACCGCAGTCGATGCCCGCGACCCGGGTCATTCCGTGCCCCCCTCTTCCTTGTCGGCGCACGGGTCGACGCAGGGGCCCTTGGCCCACCACTCGGGCAGCATCGCGATCGCCTCGTCGCCCAGCGGGTTCACGCCGGGTCCCGCGGCGAGCGAGTGACCGACGAGGACGTGCAGGCACTTGACCCGGTCCGGCATGCCGCCGGCGCTCGGGAAGCCCTCCAGGACCTCGATGGCGTCGCGGCGGGCGATGTAGTCCTCGTGCGCGGCCCGGTAGGCGGCGGCCAGCTCCGGGTCGGTGCCGAGCCGGGCCTGCATCTCCTTCATGACCCCGTTGGCCTCGAGCGTGCCGATCGCGGAGGCCGCGCGGGGGCAGGTCAGGTAGTACGTGGTGGGGAACGGGGTGCCGTCCGGGAGCCGCGGCGCGGTCTCGACGACATCCGGGTTGCCGCACGGGCAGCGGTGCGCGATGGCGCGCAGACCCCGGGGCGGGCGGCCGAGCTGCGCCTCGAAGGCGGCGACGTCCGCGTCGGTGGGCTCGGTGCGTGCGGTCTGCGGAGGGGGCGTTTCCATGCGGCGTCTTCGTCTTCTCGTCGATCGGCGTTCGGTGGTCGGGGCCATCATCTCGCGTCGCCGCGCTAGCGGCGCGCGTCCGCGTGGTCGACGCCGTCCCAGAGGTTGGAGTACCAGGGGCGTTCGGCCGCGCCCTGCTCCTCGCGCCGGGCGCGCTCGGCCTCGGGGTCGTTCACGGTGAAGGCGGTCTCGCCGGGCTGCACGTAGTGCAGGTGCTCGCGGGCGAGGCGGCGGACGTAGGCCGGGTCCTGGAGGCGGGCCTTCTCGTCCCGCAGCTCCTCGACCCGGGCCGCGGCCTCGGCGGCCTGGCGCTCCTGCTCGGCGATCTCGCCGCGCTGGGAGACGTACTGCCGCATCGGGTAGGCGAGCGCCACCACCAGCGAGCAGACGACCAGGGCGAGGAAGGCCGCACGGCCGGTGAGCCGCGAGCGGCGGGCCTGACGGCGGGTCTGGGAGCGGTAGACACGGGCGGCGGTCTGCTCGCCGAGCAGCCTGATCCGGGTCGCGGTCGAGAACCGGTCCCGGTCCTTCGCGGCCATGTGTTCCCGCCTCCCTGCATACGTGCGTCCCCGCACACGGTACGGGACCGGGTGCGGGGACGTATGTACGACGGGGCTGTCGGCCCCTGGGCGGTGTCAGCCCTTGAAGCGCGGGAAGGCGCTGCGGCCGGCGTAGACCGCGGCGTCGTCGAGGATCTCCTCGATGCGCAGGAGCTGGTTGTACTTGGCGACGCGCTCGGAGCGGGCCGGGGCGCCGGTCTTGATCTGACCGCAGTTGGTGGCGACGGCCAGGTCGGCGATCGTGACGTCCTCGGTCTCGCCGGAGCGGTGGGACATCATGCACTTGAAGCCGTTGCGCTGGGCCAGCTCGACGGCGTCCAGGGTCTCGGTCAGCGAACCGATCTGGTTGACCTTGACGAGCAGGGCGTTGGCGGCGCCCTCCTCGATGCCGCGGGCCAGGCGCTCCGGGTTGGTGACGAACAGGTCGTCGCCGACGATCTGGACCTTGGTGCCCAGCTTGTCCGTGAGGACCTTCCAGCCGGCCCAGTCGTCCTCGAACAGCGGGTCCTCGATGGAGACCAGCGGGTACGCGGAGACGAGCTCCTCGTAGTACTCGGTCATCTCGGCGGCCGAGCGGGACTTGCCCTCGAACTCGTACGAGCCGTCCTTGTAGAACTCGGACGCGGCGACGTCGAGCGCCAGCGCGATGTCCTTGCCCGGGACGTAACCGGCCTGCTTGATGGCCTCGAGGATGAGGTCGAGCGCCTCGCGGTTGGAGTCCAGGTTCGGGGCGAAGCCGCCCTCGTCGCCGAGGCCGGTGGACAGGCCCTTGGTCTTCAGGACGGACTTGAGGGTGTGGTAGACCTCGGTGCCCCAGCGCAGGGCCTCGGAGAAGGACTCCGCGCCGATCGGGGCGATCATGAACTCCTGGATGTCCACGTTGGAGTCGGCGTGCGAGCCGCCGTTCAGGATGTTCATCATCGGAACGGGCAGCAGGTGCGCGTTCGGGCCGCCCAGGTAGCGGAAGAGCGGGAGGTCGGAGGCCTCGGAGGCGGCGTGCGCGACGGCGAGGGAGACGCCGAGGATGGCGTTGGCGCCGAGCGAGGCCTTGTTGTCGGTGGCGTCCAGGTCGAACATGGCCTGGTCGATGAGGCGCTGCTCGGTGGCGTCGTAGCCGACGAGCTCCGGGCCGATCTGCTCGATCACGGCGAGGACGGCCTTCTCGACGCCCTTGCCCTGGTAGCGGTTCTTGTCTCCGTCACGGAGCTCAATGGCCTCGAACGCACCGGTGGAGGCACCGGACGGAACGGCAGCACGGCCGGTGCTGCCGTCGTCGAGGCCGACCTCGACCTCGACCGTGGGGTTGCCTCGGGAGTCCAGGATTTCCCGGGCTACGACGACGTCGATGGACGGCACGAGCATCTCCTTCTGGGATGTGACGCTAGATGTGACGCAAGCTGTGCAGGGTCGCTTTGGCCTTGCGACAAGAGCCTAACCGGCTCTGGGGCTCCAGCCAGCCGGGCGCCCGCCCCCTGGGACGAAAAAGGACCCAAGGGCATGCATCAGGGGACGAACGACCCCGAAGCTACCCTTCGGTAACGCGGAAACCCCGGCCCGACGCGCACGGGGGAAGAGCACGTCGGACCGGGGTGGTCACCGCGGGAGGGTCGGAGGGGCCGCGTGAGCCGCCGGACTCACGCGAACCGCCGGGCTCACTTCAGGTGAAGCTGCTGGCCCGGGTAGATCAGGTCGGCGTCCTCGACGACGTCCTTGTTGAGCTCGAAGAGCTTCTCCCAGCCGCCCTTGACGTCGTGGGCGGCGGCGATCTTGCTCAGGGTGTCACCGGCGACGACCTTGTACTCGCCGTCACCCTTCTTGACCTTCTTGCCGGTCGGGGTGGTGACGGTCTTCTTCGCGTCGGCCTTCGGCGCGGTCCGCTGCTCGCTGCGGGTCGTCGGCTGCTCGGCCTGACGCTCCTGCTGCTTCGGGGCGGCCGGCTGGGCCGGCGCGCTCTCGGCGGCACCACCGGTGTAGGCGGCGCTGGAGAGGCCCACGCCACAGCTCGGCCAGGCGCCCTTGCCCTGGCCGGCCAGGACCTTCTCGGCGACGGCGATCTGCTGCGACTTCGAGGCCTGGTCGGCGGTGGCGGCGTACGCGGTGCCACCGTAGGCGGCCCAGGTGGAGGCGGAGAACTGCAGGCCGCCGTAGTAGCCGTTGCCGGTGTTGATGGACCAGTTGCCGCCGGACTCGCACTGGGCGACGGCGTCCCACTCGGAGGCGGTGGCGGCCGAGGCGGACCCGGCGGTCATCAGCGGGGCGGCGACGGCGACACCGGCGACACCGGCGAGGGCGACGGCGCGGGTGGCCTTGGAGGGACGACGGTGTTTGCCCTTGGCGGAAAACAGCATGGGACTTCTCCTCACCGACGCCTGCGAGGTGAGCTGTCGGGTTCGGGCCATGTGAGTTGCCCGGCCGCGCGACCTAGCGCGCGGCTTCACCCCAAGCCGCTCCGTCGGCCGTCTGTCTCAACGGCCGGGGGCGGCACTTACCTTGGGTCCCCCGCTCCTGCCTTCGGCGCTCGACGCGACGACTGTTCCCATCGGCCGACGGCAGGATTCGGCGTTTCGGTCGACGGGGCCCGCGGTGGCGAGCGGTGACGACCGTAGACACAGACCTCTCCGAAGTTCAAAGACGTCCATTGGGGAAAAATCGGCCCTACTCGCTTCGGGACGAAGGGTGTTTACGCAGGTGAGAGGTGACGGAAGCAAAGTTTGCGGACGCGACACGCCAGTTGAGACAAAGAGACCCATGTCTCACTTGCACAGAACCGGACATACGACCCCGAACTACCCCTACTTCACGGGGAGACCGATCGTCAGATCGAGGCTCTGGCCAGGGAGGATGAGGTCCGGGTCGGCGCCCACCGTCGAGCGGTTGGCGTCGTAGAGGGCGCCCCAGCCGCCCGGGAGTTCGTTCTCCCGAGCAATGTCGGTGAGGTTGTCGCCCGGCTTGACGGTGTATTCGCCCGAAGTGCCCTTGGTGTCCGTAACGTCCTTGCCGGCCTCGGCACCCTTGCCGCTCTCGGCATCCTCGGCGCCCTCGACATCCGTTACATCCGCACTGTCCGGATTCGTCACATCCGTACCAGGGGTGGCGTCCTGTGTCGGTGCGTCAGTCGGCGAGGCGTGTCGACCCTTTTCGCCATTCTTGTCCGGATTGAGCGTCTCCTCCGGAGCTGCGTCGCCCCGGTGCTTGCCGGTGCCCGGCGTCGTCACCGGCGCGGAGGGCGTGACGAGCGTCTCGGGGGTGGTGCCCGGGGTCGGGGTCGAAGGCGGGGTGGCCCCGGGGGTGACGGGCGACTCAGGGGTGGCGGCGTCGGGCGTGGCGGCTTCGGGGGTGAGCGGGAGGCCGGCGGTCCGGTTCGACTCCGCGACGGGACCCGTGGGCTCCGCCGGCGTGACCGCAGGGCCCGGGTCGACACCGGGCGCGGCGCCGTCGTTCGCCAGCCCCGCGATCGGGGCACAGGTGGCCCACTGCGTGGACCCCGCGGCGAGCGCCTTTTCGGCCACCGCGATCTGCTGCGCGCGGCTGGCGAGGTCGGCACTGCTCGCGTACGACAGACCGCCGTACGTCTCCCAGGTCTCCTGGGTGAACTGGAGGCCACCGTAGAGCCCGTTGCCGAAGTGGGCGCTCCACAGGCCGCCCGACTCGCACTCGGCGACCCGGTCCCAGGTGGGGGCGTCGGCGGCGGAGGCGGAGCCCGCGGCGAGCAGCGGCAGCGCGAGGGCCGATCCCGTCACGCCTGCGGCGACGACGATGGCGGGGGCCTGGCGGGGTCTGCGGTGTCGACCGTTCCCGGAGCGCATGCGGAGCTGCCTTTCGCGTGACTGCTGAGGTGACGGTGAACGTAGCGGCATTCGAACGTCTGTTACAAGTCGATGCAGCGGAGATCACGTAAAAGTCACAGTCTTGACGGACCGTCAGCTGACAACTGGGGCGAACTCCACCGGAAGCGTGCGCAATCCACGCATGATGAGCCCGCCGCGCCACCGCAGATCGGCCGGATCGGCGGCAAGTCGCAGGTCCGGCAGGCGAGTCAGCAGCGTCGCGAGCGCGATCTGGCCCTCCAGCCGGGCGAGCGGGGCGCCGATGCAGTAGTGGATGCCGTGCCCGTACCCCAGGTGCTGGTTGTCCCGCCGGGACAGATCGAGCGTGTCCGGTTCGTCGAAGCGCGCCGGGTCACGGTCGGCGGCGGCCAGCACGACCAGGACCGGGTCGCCCGCCGGGATCTCCTGTCCGCCGATGGTCAGCGGCTCCATGGCGTACCGCCAGGTCGCCAGCTCCACCGGCCCGTCGTAGCGCAGCAGCTCCTCGACCCCGGTCTCCAGGAGACCCCGGTCCCCCGCCGCGAGCGAGGCCTGGAGCCGCTCGCGCTGATCGGGGTTGCGCAGCAGGGCGTACACCCCGTTGCCCACGAGGTTGACCGTGGTCTCGAAGCCGGCGAAGAGGAGGATGAAGGCCATCGCGGCGGCCTCGTTCTCGGTGAGGTGCTCGCCGTGGTCGGAGGCCTTGATCAGCCCCGAGATCAGGTCGTCGCCGGGGTCGAGCCGCTTGCGGTGGATCAGCTCCGCGAGATAGCCGCGCATCTTCTTGACCGAGCGCGCCACCCCGCCGCGCGGGCCTCCACCGTGCCGGATCATCATTCCGGCCCAGTCCCGGAAGTCGTCCTGGTCCTCGCGCGGCACGCCGAGCAGGTCGCAGATCGCGTAGATGGGCAGCGGGAAGGCGAACTCGTGGATGAGGTCGGCGGAGCCCTTCTCCGCGAAGGAGTCGATGAGCCGGTCGGTCAGCTCCTGCACGCGCGGAGCGAACTCGGCGACCCGGCGCGGGGTGAACGCCTTCGACACCAGCCGCCGCAGCCGGGTGTGGTCGGGTGGGTCGATGTTGAGCAGATGTGTCATCAGCTCGGCCTTGCGCTCCCCCGGGATCCCGGTCTTCCCCTTGGCGTGCGCGGGCTCGTCGTGGTGCGCCGGGTTCTTCGAAAGCCGCTGGTCGGCGAGGGCCTGCCGGGCGTCCGCGTACCGCGTCACCAGCCAGGCCTCGACCCCGCTGGGCAGCTTCGCCCGGTGGACGGGCGCGTGCTCGCGCAGCCAGGCGTAGGCGGGGTACGGGTCGGTGGCGAACTCCCAGGTGAAGAGCTCGGGGGCGGGGGGCGTGCTCACCCTGAGACGGTACAAGGTCGCCGGCGGGCGGGCGCGCGGACGGCCGGGGGCGGCGGTCGGACCCTCGCGATGTGATCGTCCGGTGAAGAGGCGTGGCCTAGATTCTCCCGGGTGGATGCCCAGTTGCTCAGAAGCACGTTCGCCGTCGTCGAGAGACGGGCCGAACACGCCGTCACCTTCTTCTACTCCCATCTCTTCTGGAACAACCCGGGCGTCCGCGAGCTCTTCCCCGAGGACATGCGCCCCCAGCGCGACCGGCTCTTCGCCGCGCTCACCCATGTCGTGACCCATCTGGAGGACCCCGGGCTGCCGGGGTACCTCGCGCATCTGGGCCGGGACCACCGCAAGTTTCTGGCCTCGCCCGCCCTCTACGCCTCCGTCGGGGCCAGCCTGACCGCCGCGTTCGCGCACGCCGCGGGGGCCGCCTGGACCGTCGAGGCCGAGAAGACGTGGACCGAGGCGTACGGGTACGTCGCCGAGCTCATGATGCGGGGCGCCGAGGAGGCGGCGGCGGACGGGGAGCCGGCCTGGTGGGACGCCGTCGTGGCGCGCCACGAGCGGCTCGGCGAGGACCTGGCGGTGCTGACGCTGCGCCCGCGGCAGCCCTTCGCATACCTGCCGGGGCAGTACGTGAGCGTCAGCTCGCTGCGGGTCCCGCGGGTGTGGCGGACGTACTCCCTGGCCAACGCGGCCCGGGCGGACGGGACGGTGGACCTGCACGTCAGCCGGATCCCCGGCGGAGCGATGAGCACCGCGCTCGTCGACGAGGTGCGGGCGGGCGAGCCGCTGCGGCTGAGCGCGCCCGGCGGCGCGCTGACGTCACGGACCGCGCCGGGCGGGCCGCGGACCTACATCGCCGCCGGGACCGGCTGGGCGCCGGTCAAGGCGCTCCTCGAAGAGGTGGCCGAGGGGCCCGAGGGCACCGAGGCCCGGCTCTTCCTGGTCGCCCGGGCGAAGGAGTACCTGTACGGGCGGGAGGACGTCGCGCGCCTTCAGGAGCGCATACCCGGGCTGAACGTCATATACATCGCCTCCGCGCCCGACCACCCGCGCGACCAGGCGACCGAGCGGCTGATCCACGCGCTGTACGCCTGCGTCAACTGGCCGTCCCACGAGGTCTACCTGGCGGGCCCGCCGGGCTTCCTCGCCGAGACCGTCCCGGTCCTGGAGCACCTCGGCGCGGCCCGGCTCCACCACGACCACCTGCCGGCGGTCGCCGTCTTACCCGCCCGCCCGGGCACGGCGGAGTGGTTCATCGAGCCCCCACAACTCCACTGGCACAACCCCGAAGCCAGGTCCCCACGCCGTCCTTGACCCCGGGGCTACCGGCCCTCCGCCGCTCTGATCGTGTCGCGGTAGGCGCGGGCCGCGGCCCTCAGGGCGGCTTCCGGGTCGATTCCCTGCGCCTCCGCGCGGGCGGCGAGGGCGAGGAGGTCGTAGCCGAGGCCCTCGCCCGACGGCAGCGGGACGTCCAGGCCCGCCGTGCGGACCCGGCCCGCCAGCTTCGCGGCGAGGGCGAGACCGGGTTGGCCCAGCGGCACCCCGTCGGTCACCGACTCGCGCTGCTTCTCGATCGCCTTCGTGCGCAGCCAGTGCGCCTTGACCTCCTCCGGCGTCTCGGCGGTCGCGTCGCCGAAGACGTGCGGGTGGCGGTGGATCAGCTTCTCGACGATCGTCCCGGCCACGTCGTCCACGGAGAACGGCTCCTCCGCGTCCTCCTCGGCGATCCGGGCGTGGAAGACGACCTGGAGGAGCACGTCCCCGAGCTCCTCGCGCAGCTCGTCGCGGTCGCCGTCCTCGATCGCCTCGACGAGTTCGTACGCCTCCTCGATGCCGTACTTGGCGAGCCCCTTGTGCGTCTGCTGCGAGGACCACGGGCACTCGCGCCGGATGCGGTCCATGACCTGCACCAGGTCGAGGAGACGGGCGCCCGGCAGGTCGTACGAGCCGGGCAGCAGCTCCAGGTCGGGCATCGTGACGCGGCCGGAGCCGGCCAGCCGGGCGAGCCCGTCGGTCAGGGCCTGGTCGCCCTCGCCGGAGGGCAGGACGACGACGGTCCGCCCACCGGCGCAGGCCTCGACGAGGTCCTGCGCGGCGGGGCGGGTGTGCTCGACGGCGACACCCGCCTCGCGGAGGTACGGCAGCTGAGGGTGGTGCTCGTCGGCGCACAGCACCCGGTCGGCACCGTGCAGCGCCTGCCACGCGGGCCAGGACAGCAGTCCGGGCGCCACGCGGTGGCTGGCGGTGAGCAGAACGATACGGCCGGGCTCGACGGGTGCTTCAGCATTCACCCTTCGACCTTACGTGGGGCTACGCGCCCGCTTCCACGGCCTCCGGCGCCTGGCTGATCTGGCGCAGCCAGGCCGGCGTGTACGTACCGAGCTGGATCTTCTTGTCGTCCCAGGCGCCGAACCGCGGGTTCACGTCGATGCTGAGCGCCTTGGACGCCTCGGCGAAGACCTCGGTGAGCTTCTGCTGGCCCTCGGGGGTGTTCGCGATGCCGAGCTTCGCGGCGATCTTGTTCATGAGGACCGTGCGGCGGACGACCGCGTCGATCTGGTCGGGGGCGGCGCCCTGCTGCTGGAGCAGCATCGCGGCGAGCTGGGCCTCGCCGCCGCTCTGCTCGGCGAACTCGCCGCGCGCCTTCTGGATCTCCCCGCGGTTGGCGGTGATCCCGTTGTCCGCGGCGACCTTGTCCACGACCTTGTCGAAGATCATCACGTTCAGCTTCTCGCGGCTGAGGTCCCCGGTCGCCTGGATCAGCTGCGCCGCCTGCGGCGAGGCCTGCTGCGCGGTCCGTACGTCGCGCACCTGCGCCTGGAGGCTGGACACCTCGATCCGTTCGCCACCGACGACCGCCGCCGCCCCTGGGTGGGCCTCACCGCCGCAGGCGGTGAGCAGCGGGGCCGCGGCGAGGAGCGCGGCGGAGACGGAGAGCGCAGTGCGGCGGTGCAAAGGAGCCTCCCGGCGTGGGTCGTGCGTCAGTTGAACGACCTTGCGGTGATCGATGGTAGGCAGTCGCCGTGGCCTGGGCCACTACTTCGACGTGACTGCCTCGATCAACGACTCACGCGTTCGGGTGGTGGCGGTCCGCGGCCCGATCAGCCCCGGAACGTCCGTGTTCGTCGCCTTCACCAGGAAGTGCGGCCGCCGCTTCACCTCGTAGTAGATACGGCCCACGTACTCGCCGACCAGCCCCAGCATCACCATCTGGACCCCGGCCAGCGCCGTGACGATGACGAGCAGCGTGACGTAACCGGGGGTGTCCACGCCCTTCACCAGGGCGACGCCGACGATCCAGGCCGCGTACGCCAGGGCCACGGACACCAGGCCCATTCCCAGATAGACGGCGGCCCGCAGCGGCTTGTTGTTGAAGGACAGCAGCCCGTCGAGACCGTAGTTGAGCAGCTTTCCGAAGGTCCATTTCGAGCGGCCCTCCTCGCGCACCGCATTCTCGTACTCGAATGTGGTGGTGCGGAATCCGACCCAGGCGAAAAGACCCTTGGAGAATCGGTTGTACTCGGTGAGTTCGAGGATGGAGTCGACGGTACGGCGGGAGAGCAGCCGGAAATCGCCGACCCCGTCCACCAGCTCGACGTCCACCAGCCGGTTGATCGCCCAATAGTAGGCGCGCGCGGTCAGGGTGCGGGTCACCCGGTCACCCTTGCGGGTGCGCCGGGCGATGACCTGGTCGTACCCCTCGGCATGCAGGCCCACCATGCGGTGCACGAGCTCCGGCGGGTGCTGGAGGTCGGCGTCCATGATGACGACGGCGTCGCCCTGCGCATGCTGGAGGCCGGCCAGCATCGCGGCCTCCTTGCCGAAGTTACGGCTGAAGGAGACATAGCGGGCGCGAGGGTCGGAGGAGGCGATCTCCTCGAGGAGCGGGAGCGTACGGTCGTGACTTCCGTCGTCCACATAGACCAGCTCGAATTCACCGTCGAAACGGGAGAGTTCGGTGGTCACATGGTCGTGAAAGCGACCGATGATCTCCTCTTCGTTGAAACACGGGACCACGATCGAGAGCAGCACAGAGGACACGACAGCCCACCCGGATGTCGCCGACCGATTCGAAACATGACGGCGAGGCGACCATTGAGTGAACTGGGTTCGAGAGAACACGATTTCGTGTTCCCTACTGGCATATTCGCACCATCATGCCTGCTCAGACGACACCGCGCCCGGCGGCCGCGGGCCGCTCCGCCGCCCTCGCCGCGTTCCTCACCGCGCTCGCCGTCTGCGTGGGGGACGCCGTCGCCCGGACCTTCCCGTTCGGACCGGAGCGGCGCGGCGTGAACGACCTGGCCAACCAGTTCGTCCCGTACCACGCCCATCTGTGGGACCTGCTGCACGGGCGGGCCGACGGCGGGCTGCTGCTCAACTGGCAGTCCGGCTGGGGCACCAGCTTCCTGCCCGACCTCGGGACGTACTTGGGCAGCCCCTTCGCGCTCCTCGTCGCCCTCTTCCCGCGCGCGGACATCGAGTACGCGGTCTATGTCGTCACGATCCTGAAGATGGCCGCCGCGGCGGCCGCCATGGCCTTCGCGCTGCTGCGGCTGCGGCCCGGCCCCTGGTGGGCGGCGGCGGTGCTCGGCGCCTCGTACGGGCTGTGCGGCTGGGCCGTCATCGAGGCCACGTACAACCCGATGTGGCTGGACGGCCTGATCGCCTTCCCCCTGCTGTGCCTGGTCGGCGAGTGGGTACGGCAGGGCCGGCGGCCGCTGCTCGGGCCGGCGGTCGTCGCGCTGTGCTGGGTCGGCAACTTCTACACCGCGTACATGGCCACGATCGGCGCGGCCCTGGTGCTCCTGGTCCGGCTCGCGGTGGCGAACGAGCTCCGGCTCCGCGTCCTGGCGCGGGCCGTGGCGACCGTGCTGCTCGGGATCGGGCTCGCCGCGCCGATCCTCGTACCGGTGTTCCTCGGCTCCACGCGCGCGTACCCGGGCGTGACGAGGGAGTTCCAGTCGGCCGACTGGACGGACTTCCTGGCCCGGCTGCTCCCGGCGACGTACAGCTTCTCCACCCCCGCCGCGTTCCTGGGCACCGGGACGCTGCTGCTCGCCGGCGCGCTGCTGTTCCACCGGAAGGTGCCGCGGCGGGAGCGGTGGCTGTGGTCCGGGTTCGCGGTAGCGGTCGCGGTGTCGCTGCAGTGGGGCCCGACGCATCTGGTGTGGCATGTATTCGCCACTCCGAACGGCAGCCCGTACCGGCAGACCTTCGTCCTGTCCGGCGTCCTGGTCATCGCCGCCTGGATCGTCCTCTCGTACGGCTGGCCCGGGCGGCGCGCGCTGCTGGGCGGCGCGGGCGTGGTGGCGGTGATCGGCGTGGGCGCGGCGGCCAGCGACCTGGTGACCGGCTGGTCGTACCCGCTGCTCGTCCTCGGCCTGGCGGCCGCCTGCGGCGCGCTGTGGCTCGCCGCGAAGGGAAAGGGGAAGGGGAAGCGGGTGATCGTGGCGGCGGTGCTGCTGGCGGGCGCGCTCGTCGGACAGGCGGCCGCGACCACGGCGTACGCGGACCGGGCGCGGCTGCGGCTCGACGACTACCCGGCCTGGGGCGCGGAGCAGGACCGGCGGACGGCCGCGCTCGCCGCGGCCGACGGCTGGCCGGCGTACCGCACCGACTCCGGCCGGCCGCGGATCACCGGCAACGAGCCGCTGCTCTTCGGCGGCCAGGGCGCCGCGTACTACAGCAGCCACACCCCGGAGGTGCTGACGAACACGCTGGCCGCCCTCGGCGGCGGCTGGACGTCCCGGGGGCGCAATCTGCAGAGCCTGGACAACCCGGTGACGGACGCGCTGTTCGGCGTCGGCGCCCGGTGGCGGGACGGCGCCGTGGTGCGGACGGGGCCGGTGCTGCCGCTGGTGACCGTACGTCCGGAGGGGGCCACCGTGCCCCGATACGGGGCCTCTCCGTTCCGCAACCAGGAGATGCTGCTGGGCTCGTCCGTCTACACGCTGCCCGCCGACGGGGTCTGCCCGGTCGGCAGCGAGGTCTTCCTCTGGGCCCCTGACGTGAAGGGGACGGCCCGGCTCGGGGCGGGCGGTGCGCCGGTGAGGCTGGACGGCGGGATGCCTAAGTGGCGGGCCGCGCTGACCTCGCTGGGCGTGCAGAGGACGGCGGGCACTAAACCCGTGGTGACCGGGGTGCCGGGTCACCAGGTCGGCTGCCTGGACCGGGGGCGGCTGGCGACGGCCGTGGCGGGGCTGAAGGCCTCGGCCGCGGTGTCGATCGACATCACGACCAGTGGCATCCGCGCGGAACTCCCGCCGGGGACGAAGGGGACGGTGGTGGTCGCGGCCCCGCGGATCGCGGGCTGGACGTGCGGGGGGCGGTCGGCGGACTCCTACGGCGGCCTGGTGGCGCTGAAGGTCTCCGGCGAGACGTCGGTGGCCTGCGACTTCCGCCCACCGGGCCTGCGGGCGGGGCTGGGCGCGGGGGCGGTGGCGCTGGTGCTGCTGGTGATTCAGATGCTGATGACGACCTCTGCTTCTGCGCGAAAAGGCGCCGGCGAAACCCCCGTTTCCGGGTGAGAAGGGCCACCGGTGTCGGGCTGTGATGTCCCTGTGCGTCGACTGTACGGTCTTTCCGGACCAACTCAGTCACGGGGAAGGCCGCACTAATGCCCGGCATCACAAGGGCCAAAAGCGGCGGAGAGCCGACGAACCGTCTCTTCGCCCTGGACGGAATCCGGATCACAGCAGCCCTGGTCGTGGTCTTTTACCACTACATCGGCCTTGACGCCGCCTGGGAAAGGAACCCGTCCGAGCTGTTTCCGGCGCTGCGCCCCTTCGCGGCGTACGGCTGGCTCGGCGTCGAGATCTTCTTCATCGTCAGCGGCTTCGTCATCTGCATGAGCGTCTGGGGACGCTCGGTCGGCGACTTCGCCGTGTCACGTGTCTCCCGGCTTTTCCCTGCTTATTGGGCGGGTATCGCGCTGACGGCGCTCACTCTGTGGCTCCTGCCCGAGGTGCGGGAGCTACGCACTATGGAGCAGTGGAGCGACGTCCTGGTCAATCTGACCATGATGCAGGGCGGCCTGGGCGTCGGACACGTGGACCATTCGTACTGGACGCTTTTCGTGGAACTCAAGTTCTACGCGCTCTTCGCGATCGTCGTTCTCCGCGGCGTCACGTACCGCAATTGTGTGATCTTCTGCGGAATCTGGACGCTGGCCGCGGTCGCCGCCCCGACCAACGAATTCCGACTGCTCGACTTCTTCGCGATGCCTCAGTACGCGCCGTACTTCATCGCCGGCATCGCCTTCTATCTGATGCACCGCTACCGGCCCACGATGCTGCTGTGGGCGATCGTCGGGGTCCAGTTCCTGCTCGCCCAGCACTACGTCCGCGGGCGCATGAAGCTGAACCTCGGAGTCCAGCTCTCGGAGCAGTTGCCGACCTGGCCCGCGCGCCTGGTCATCGCGCTCGGCTTCCTCGCGATCGCGGCCGTCGCGCTCGGTCTCCTCGACCGCGTCCAGTGGCGCTGGCTGAAGACCGCGGGAGCGATCACGTACCCGCTGTACGTGCTCCACATGGCGGTGGGCATCACGCTGATCCACCACTTCCGCGATGAGGTCGCTCCCCTGCCCCTCGTCGCGTCGGTGACGGCCGCCATGCTGGTCGCGGCCTGGCTGATCCACGTCCTCGTGGAACGCCCGCTGTCGAAGCGCCTCCGCTCGGGGATGCGGCGCGGAGTCCAGGAGATCCGCCGCAACACCCCGGCCCCCGCGTCCGTCCAGGATGCCGGCGCTCGGGACGAGCCTCGCGCACGCGTGCCGGCCCTGTCCGCCGCGGGCGGCAGCGGCCGCTGAGCCCGAGCTACAGCGGCCTTACGGCGCCGCCGGCCGCCGCCACCGCACTTCGCCGTCCTGCCACTCGTCGGTGGGGGCGAGCCCGGCGGCGGTGGCGACGGCGGCGGACGCCGCGTGGTCGGGGTGGATGTGCGCGACGACCGTCCGTACCCCCTGCGCGGCGAGCCAGCCCACCAGCCCCCGCGCCGCCTCGGTGGCGATCCCCCGCCCCTGCCACGGGGTCCCCACGATCCAGGCGATCTCGGCGGTCCCGCTGTCGTGGACGGTCGCCTGCACGGTGCCGGTCAGACGGTCCGTCTCGCGGAGCCGGACGACCCAGTTGCACCAGGTGACGGCGGGGTCGGGCGAGCCGGCGACCAGCCGCTCGTAGCGTTCCCGGAGGCCCTCGGGGGTGGGCGGGGCGCCGCCGATGACGTCGTACAGCGCCGGTTCGGCGAGCACACCGGCCATCTCCTCGGCGTGCCCGACGGCCAGGGGCAGGAGCGTGAGCCGTGGGGTCTGAACGGTCTCGGGCCGGATGCTGATCATGCGCACGAGTATGGCGCGCGCCGTCTCCACGGCGAGGGCCGGGCCGTCGGCCGCTACAGCGGAACGCGCGCGACCAGAGCGGCCAGCAGCAGACAGGCCGCTGCCGCTGCCCAGAAGCGCGGGGAGCGGGTGTCGTCGAGGGCCTTGCGCGGGGTGCCGGCCTTGCGGAAGGCCTTCTCCACGAGCGGGGCGACGCCCACCGGCTTCGCCAGGGCGGAGTTCGTACGTGCCAACTCGGCCGAGGTGGGTGTCCCGGAGACCTGGATTCCGGGGCTCGGCGTCCTCAAGACGGCCGGCGCGGCCGGGCTGCTGCTCGGGCTGCTGGGCGTCCCGTTCATCGGTGCGGCCGCGGCGGCGGGGCTCGTCCTGTTCTTCGTGTGCGCGGTCGCGGTGCACATCCGCAAGCGCGTACTGCACAACATCGCCTTCCCGGGGGGCTTCCTGGCGCTGGCCCTCGCGTCCTTCGGCCTGGCCGTCACCGTGTGACGGGCGCAGGCTTCCGATCCGGCCGGCCCCACTCGCCTAGGACGCGGTCGGGAAGAGTGGTGGCAGGCGGTCCAGCCACGGGAACGGCTCGACGCCGTTCTCGGTCAGGGCGGTCACCCCGCCGGCCAGGCCGACCCCACCCGGTCCGAAGGCAGAGGTTCCCGAAGCCTGGGTGGCCAGGGCGGAGGTGAGGGAGGCGGGGCCGGACGCCGGAATGGTCAGGCCCAGTTCGAACAGGGTCGAGCCGGTGGTGGAGGTGCGGGCCACTTCCGCGGTGGCGTCCTCCCACGGTGCGCTCACCAGCAGTTCGGCGAGGCCGTCGCCGGTGTGGTCCTGGAGGGAGACGGCGTAGCCGAAGCCCTCACCCGGCTTCGCGACGGCGGTGAGGGGTGCCGAGTCCTCGGTGAAGGTGGCGCTCGGCCGCGCGGTGAGGCCCGCCGGGTCGCCGATGAAGACGGTGACGCTGCCCGTACCGCCGGAGCCGCGCAGCGCCCCGACCGCGAGTTCGTCCAGTCCGTCGCCGTTCACGTCACCGGCGGCGAGCGCCCCGCCCCAGTACGCGTCCGCGTACGCCGAGGAGTTGGCGAGGGGGACGACGGGGGTGCCTCCGATGCCGGTGGAGCCGCCGGGCGCGACGACGACCGCGCCCGAGCGGGGCGCGGCGCCGCGGCGCTGGTCGGCGAAGAGAGCCAGATCGGCGTAAGCAGAGCCGTGGAATCGGCCGGCGACCAGGGTACGCACATGGCCGGACGTGCCCGTGTTGCCGACGTTGATCACCGCCGGGGCGGTGGCGTCGAGCCCACTGGTGGAGCCGGTCAGCACGATGGCGGCGCCCCAGGCGCCGTTGACTCCGCCGATGAACTCGCCGGAGGCGAGCACAGCCAGGTCGTCGCGGCCGTCGCCCTTCAGATCCGCGGCGGCGAGCGAGGCACCGAAGTGGTCGAAGGGTTCGGCCGCGCCGGCCACCGTGCCGTCGAAGTGCTGCGCCCCGGTCGCGGCGAGGCCGGTGGGGCCGCCGTACAGGACTGTCACCCGGCCCGCCTCGAACGCCGTGCCGACGGCCTCACCGGGGGCGCCGATCGCGAGGTCGGCGTAGGCGTCGTCGTTGAAATAGCCCGTGATCAGGCTGGTGCCGAACCGGTCGTGGGGCTCGTTGTCGCCCGGGATTCCCTGCGCGTTCTGGTCGACCCAGGTCAGCCCGCCGGCCCCGGCGCCCAGATAGGGGGCGGCGCTCTGGCCGTACTGAACCGTCACCGCCCCCGCGTCGAGGATGCCGCCGACCTCTTCGTGGGGATTGCCGAAGGCGACGTCGGCCTTGCCGTCGTTGTCGAAGTCGCCGGTGGCGACCGACTGGCCGAAGGTGTCCCCGAGCTCGGAACTTCCGGGAACCGTCGGCGAATTGTCCTGGTTGAGCAGGGCCTGCGCCGGACGCGCGCCGGTCGGGCCACCGGGCAGCAGGTAGACGGAACCGCCCAGGTCCGCCGCGCCCATGGCGGGGTCGGTCCAGCGGGTCAGCCGGGCGGACGAGGCGACCACGACGTCGGCGGCGCCGTCGCCGTTCAGGTCCGTGCTGCGGGCCCGCTGTGCGACGGCCGCGCCGGCCGATTCCGGCAGCACCGCCGTGGTGGCCGTCATGGTCAGCACCAGCGCGATCGCCCACCGGTTCCAGCGGCCGGCTCCCGTCCGTCCCGTCACGGTTCCCCCTTCGTTCACCTGTTCGCCGCGCAGCCTATACTCCGTTGATCATTCGGGGGACGGGGAGGGAAAATGGTTCGTCGTCAGGTCGGCGCCGCGCTGGCCGTTCTGGGCGTCGCGTCGCTGGTGTACGCCGGGGCCGTGGTGAAGGACTCCGCAGGCGAGGAGACGAAGCGAAGGCAGACCACGGGCGCGACGACGAGCACCATGCGGGTGCTGGACTGGAACGTCTGCGGCGAGAGCGGCGGGTGCCCCTCCGCGGGGAAGACGGACCAGCAGGTCCTGCTTGCGGAGCAGATCAAGAACCTCGCGGTGAACAAGAACGCCGAGGCCGTCTTCCTCCAGGAGGTCTGCGGCGACGACGACAAGAACGACCGGGCCGACGACCCCGCCAAGACGGCCGACAAGAGTCTGGTGACCCACCTGGGGGAGAAACTGGGCACCGGCTGGAGCATCGCGTTCCTTCCGTACACCCGCCCTGCCGAGAGCCGCTTCGGGACCTCGACGCCGTTCGCCCCCTACCCCGCCCCCATTCCCACCTCCGGCTCAACGGCCTATCCGCCCCGCTCGGACTCGACACCCCCGTACACGAACCCGCCGACCACAGCCGATTTTCGCTGCCGTGGGCCGGAGCGGATCGGTGTGCAGGGGATCGCGATCGCCGTGAAGGGCACGTTCGGCGAACGCGAGGAGTTCGAACTGCACTCCCCTGCGCCTGCGCTGTGGCTGAAGGCGCTCTGCGTGCGCCGCACGAGCGGCGGGACCCCGGCCCGCCTCTGCACCAGCCACCTCACCCCCAAGGCGGATGACCGGGATCATCGTGCCGGATTCTCGTACCGTGCCGAGCAGGTGCAACGGCTCGTCGAGATCATCGGGGACGGCCAGGACACGATCTTCGGCGGCGACTTCAACAGCCGTCCGCCGGACGACTCGGCGAGTGGTGCCGACAGCGGAATCCTCGCCCCGCTGTACGCGAAGTACCGCGAGTGCGAGCAGGGCAGCGGCACCGTGCGCAAGGGTTCGGGCACCATGTGGTCCGAACCGTCCAAGGGCCCGGACCCCTCGGCTTCCCCCGTTATCACGCGCACCGACCGCAAGTACGACTACCTGTTCTCCAAGAGCTCCTTCACCTCCTGCGAGGTCCTGAGCAACGCGGAGCTGAAGGCCTGGTCGGACCACCTTCCCGTGGTGGGCACTGCGACGGTCACCACCGGCTGATCCGCGGGGCGGGGCCCGAGGTGCTCGGGAGCGTGACGAAGGGGCCGGACCCACTCGGGTCCGGCCCCTTCGTCATGCGCGGAGGTGGCGTCAGTTCTTGACGGGGTTCAGGCAGAGCACGAACTTGTCCGAGTTCAGCTGCTGCGCGAGCGCGACCTCGCTGTCCTCGCCGCACTTCTCGATGTCGAAGGTGTTGTCGTAGACCTTGACGACCTTGTAGAGGTCGGCCACCTTCTCGGTGCACCCCTTGCTCTCGACCTCGGGGTTGTTCTCCGGGCCCGTCACGGTCACGCAGTCGCCGGCCTCCGCGTGCACGGGCGCCTCGCCGGTGAGGTGCGGGAGGCCGAGCTTCACGGCCAGGGCGACGGCGATCGCCACGACGACACCGAGGATCTTCTTGCCGATCCCGCGCTTCTTCTTCTCCGGCTCGGCGGGCACGAGCGGCTGGTCGGGGGAGGTGGGCGACTGCGTCGTCATGAGGGGTTCCTTGGGGACGTGTGCATGATCAGACGCGAACGCTACATCGCCCCGAACGGGCATAACGGACCCGGAAGATCCACTTCCCCATCAGTTGTGGACTCGTGATTCTGGCGCCCCGTCAGGCGAACCGCCCCATCTGCTGCTGCCGCGCCAACGCACGCCGCAGATCCGTCGGAAGCGCGTGATACGGGCCGTACGTCCGCTCCGTGTCGTACAGCAGCGCCTGGAGCTGCTGATGGCCGGCCGTGTGGTCGCCCATCGCAAGGAGCAGCATCCCGATCCGCCTGCGGAGGTCGAAGAACCGCGACTGGTCCGCGCCGTGTTCGTGGAACGGCAGGAGCGCCCGGTACTCCGACAGCGCGGCCGCCGTCTCCCCCAGCTGCTCCAGGCACTGCGCCGCCTCGTAGCGGAACTGCAGGGTCTGCGGGTCGGCGGGGCCGGCCTCGGCCGCGCGGTCGTCGGCGAGGCGGCGCAGCTCCGGCAGGGCGCGGCGGTACTGGCCGTCGTCCATGAGGGTCGTCGCGTACTGCTTGCGCAGGATCCGGACGACGGGCGAGTACTCCCCGTGCTCGGCGGCGGCCGCCGGCAGGATCGAGCCGAGGAGGTCGACGGCCCGGGTGAGGGAGCCCTCGCCGAGCAGCCGCTTGACCTCGTCGACAGTGGCGGCCACATCGGGGCGCGCGACGGGCGGTGCGACCGGCGGCGCGGGGACGGACGCGGAGGCCCGGTCGGGCCAGGGTGCATGCGGGCGCAGGAAGGGACGCGTCGGGTCGAGCGGCCCCGCCGGGGCGCCGCGCGCGGGCAGCAGCGGCAGCAGCGCCTCGTACACCTCGTGCGCTCCGGAGGGGCGGTGCTGCGGGTCCTTGGCGAGCAGCCGCAGGACGAGCGCCTCCAGGGCCTCCGGCACCTCGGGGCGCAACTGGCGGACCGGGAGCGGGGGCTCGTAGAGGTGGCGGTGCAGGACCCCGAGCGCGGTCGATCCGGCGAACGGCACGTTCCCGCTGAGGAGTTCGTGGAGCAGGATGCCGAGCGCGTACAGATCCGTGTACGGGCCGACGGCACCGCCCATCGCCTGCTCGGGCGCCATGTAGGCGGGGCTGCCGATCGGCGAACCGGTGTGGGTCAGACGGGTGGTGTCGGTGTCCAGGACGGAGGCGACGCCGAGGTCGAGGACGGTGACGGTGCCGTCGGGGCGCACCATCACGTTCCGGGGCTTGAGGTCGCGGTGGACGATCGGCACCGCGTGCACGGCGGCGAGCACCGCGCACAGTTGCGCGGCGACGGACACGGCCCACTCCCAGGGGTACAGGTCGTGCTCGGCGAGATGGTCGGCGAGGTCCGCGCCGTCGAGGTACTGCATGACGAGGTAGAGGTCGTCGCCGTCGCTGCCGGCGTCGTGGACCGTGACCAGGCCGGGGTGGTCGACCTGGGCCGTGACCCGGCACTCGCGCACGAAGCGGCGCCGGAGCTCCTCCGCGGCGGTGGCGGGGCCGGTCATGGTGGCGGGACGGAGCAGCTTGACGGCGACGCGGCGGTCGAGCCGTCCGTCGTACGCCGTCCAGACCTGGCCCATGCCGCCCTGGCCGATGACCGTGGAGAGTTCGTACCGGCCACCGATGACGCGTCCGTTCACTTCCCCTCGTCCTTACGGAGGAGGTTGCTGAGCTCGTCCAGTTCGGCACGGACCTGGTCGATCCGGGGCGCGGGCTGGGGGGTCTGAACCGGCGGCCGGGGCGGCACCGGAGGCTGCGCGGGCACCGGGGGCGCCGCGTGCTGCGGGGGCATCGCGGGCTGGGCGGGCTGAACGGGCTGTACGGGCTGTACGGGCTGTACGGGCTGAACGGGCTGTGCGGGCTGTGCGGGCGTCGGTTGAGGCACCGTCACTGCCGAGGGCGGGTAGCCGTATCCGTACGGAGCGACCGGGGGCGCGGGCGGCTGCGCCCACAGCAGGGGCTGCGCGGCCGGGCGCTGGTGGTGCCGGATGTCGACCACCAGGTAGTACGCCGTCACGGCCGCCATCTGGACCAGCAGTCCGGCCATGCCCACGTTCGAGATCCAGTGATCGGCGAGGTGCTGCTCCAGCGTGGCCAGACAGGCGATGTTCAGGACGAGTTGGCCCCAGAACAGCACCCAGTCCCGGCCCCCGCGCCGCATGATCGCGATCCGCAGCATCGCGATCCACGCGAAGGAGCCGAGGGACAGCACGACCAGCATGCACAGGAGCACGCGCACGACGATCACGCCTGCCGACGGGCCGGGCCGCGGGGGCGTCATGGGCGCGTGACCGTGCATGGATGTCGCTCCTGGGGTGCGGGCGTGCGGAGTACGAGCGTATAAGGCGACTCCCACAACCGGCCCAGGGTTGTACGGAAACGATCTGTCCAACAATCCGCCTGCCAATCCGCCTGCCGATCGCCTCGACGCGATCGGCGCGACGCGATCGGCTCGACGATCTGCTCGAGGATCCGCTCGAGGATCCGCCTTCCGTCACTCCGGGTGGACGGTCCCGTCCGCGAGTCCGTCGTACAGCCCCTGCACCAACTGCTCGCCGAGCCTGCCTGCCAGTCGCAGCGCCTCCTCGAACTCTCCCAGTGCGCGGAAGCGTTCGCCGTAGCGTCGCTGGTCGGCGAGCGGCAGCCGGGGCAGTTGGAGCCGCCTGACGTCCAGCCGCGTCGCGGTGGACGCGAAGCTGCTGGCCTGGCGGTTGTTCGCCGTGCCCCGCAGGAACCCGGCGAGGAACCAGGGATCGAGCGCTTCCGGGTCGGGGCGGAGGAGTTGGAGGTTGCGGCCGAGCGCGGCGCCGGCGGTGGCGGCGTCGACGACTCGGGCGATCGATCCGCCGCCGAGGACGGGGACGACGACGTCGCCCTGCTCGACGAGGACGGGCGCCTCGGCGGGGCCGTCGGGGAGCGTCCCGGAGGGCGCGGCGCCGTAGAGAACGTCCTGCTCGGTGAGGACGGGACCGCCGGCCGGGGAGGTCCCTGCGCCGCCGGCCCTCAGCTGGAGTGCTCCGGCGCGAGCGAGTTCGCCGACGGTGGTGAGTGTGCGGGCGGCGGGCCGGGCGGGGGCAGCAGGAGTGGGGGTGAGGCCAACGGTGCGGCGGAGCGCCTCGTCCAGGTGCCCGCGCACGGTCTCCAGTTCGGCGACGGAGCCACCCGTGGCCGCGGCTGCCAGATGCCGGGCGGGGGCCAGGTCGACATCGTCGTCGAGGAGCTCGATGACGGGGACCGAGCGGCTGACGCCGGGTTCGGCCCGACCGTTCCACGCGTCGAGGACGGCGCCCTGGAGGGTGGGCCAGGGCAGCTTGTCGCGGCCGCCGTCCGGGACGAGGCCGGTGGTGTCGACGAGCAGCAGTTCGGGGGCGGGCCGCTGGGCCGGAGCGGGCCGGTACAGGACCCAGAGGTGGAGCGGGATGCCGTACGGGGGTGCGGCGCCGGCCGGGAGGGCGACCACGGCCCGGAGGGCGCCGCGGCGGAGCAGGTCGGCGCGGATGCGCCGGCCGGAGCGGCGGGAGGCGACCGCGGGGGGCATGAGCAGCACGGCGGTGCCGCCGTCACGGAGTCGGGCGAGCGCGTGCTGGACCCAGGCCAGCTCGGATTCGGTGCGGGCCGGGAAGCCGTACTCCCAGCGGGGGTCGTAGGCGAGTTCGTCGTGACCCCAGCCGCGCTCGTTGAACGGTGGGTGGCACAGCACGGCGTCCGCGGTGAGCGCCGGGAAGGCGTCGGCTCGGAGCGTGTCGGCGGCGGCCGAGCGGATGTCGGCGTCGCCGTGCAGGGCGAGGCGGAGGGCGGTGAGGGCGGCGAGTTCGGGGTCGGCGTCCTGGGCGTAGAGGGCGGTCGGGCGCTGGACGGCGCGCAGCAGCCCGCCGGTACCGGAGGCGGGGTCGAGGACAGTCGCGGTCGGCCCCGCGGCTTCGGCAGCCAGGGCGGCCATCAGCTCGGCGAGGCCGGGCGGGGTGAGCGTGTACTGGCGCGGATTGGCGTCCAGGTGGCGGCCGAGCAGGAACTCGAAGGCCTGCCGGGCCCCGAGGGCGGCGGCGAGCTCCGCCGCGCCGCGCATCAGGGGGACGGAGGGGGCGAGTTCGTCGGCGAGCGGGGTCCGCACGGCGCGTTCGACGCCGAAGCGGGCGGTGAGGACCTCTTCGAGCGCGGGCGGCAGGACGTCGGCCAGCCGCTCGTCGGACAGCGCGGCGTACTCCACCCAGCCGGTGGGCCGGTCCCGTACGAGCAGCAGCGCGCAGCCGGTGTGGACGAGCGCGGTCACCGTCCCGGCCGGGTGAGCGGCGAGCTGCTGCCAGACGCGCTCGCGGAGCGGGACCTCGACCAGTTTCCCCTGCTCGCGCAGCCACTGCTCGACGTCGGCGAGAGCGAAGGAGGGGCTGGTCTCGGTCCCGCCCACGGGTTTGGGGAAGTCCTCGTGCCGGCGCCGCCAGTTGCTGACGGCGGCCCTTCCCACGCCTGCGAGCCGGGCGATTCCGGCTGCGGTGACCTCTGCTGCGCGCTCGTCCGGCACCGGTCCGTCTCCCCTCGTCCTCCTGTGAACACCGAGCATACCCACCGCACCGGTTCACAGTGTGAGTCGATCCGAATCTCGTGAACCATGTTGACTCGGTTCACAGCCTCTGCTGTGATTGACCCATCGCAAACGGAGTTCCCACAGCGCCCCGGAAGGTGCCACAGCCATGTCTCAGCAGCAGCGCAACTGGTTCGCCCGCCACAAGACCCTCACCGCCACCGGCGCGATCGTCGCGCTCGTCGTGATCGGAGCGACGGGATGCGAGGGCGGCGACACCACGTCCCCGAAGAGCTCGGCCAAGCAGGAGCAGCCGGCGAAGCAGGGCGGCGACAGCAAGGCCCCGGCGGAGAAGAAGGCCGTCACGATCGACGGCGACGGCGACTTCGAGGTCGGCAAGGACGTGAAGCCGGGCCTCTACCGCACGAGCGGCAACGAGGACGCCATGTGCTACTGGGAGCGGGCCAAGGACTCCTCGGGCGAGACCGACTCGATCCTCGCGAACGACAACGTCACGGGCACGAGCTACGTGGAGGTGAAGGCCTCGGACAAGCTCTTCAAGTCCTCGGGCTGCAAGGAGTGGGAAGCCGTGGACAAGAAGGCGACCGGCACCCCGAAGGCGGCCCCGAAGGGCAACGGCGGCATGTTCAAGGTGGGCCTCGACATCGCCCCGGGCACGTACAAGTCGACGGGCAACACGGACGACGGCTGCTACTGGGAGCGCTCGAAGGACGCGAGCCACAACACGGACGCGATCCTCGCGAACAACAACGTCTCGGGCACGGCGATCGTGAAGATCTCGGCCTCGGACGGCTACTTCAAGACCTCGGGCTGCGGCGACTGGACCAAGACGGGCTGACGCCCGGGCCACCCGGCCGGAAACAGGGAGAGCCCCGCCGAGCGACTCGGCGGGGCTCCCCCGTCACGCGTGTCAGGCCTGATCGACGGCGAAGTCACAGCTGTGGGCGTAGTCGGGATCCCCGACCTGCCAGCGCAGGACCAGTTCGTCCTCATCGCCGCGGACCGGCAGGTCGTACGAGCCGTCCCGCAGATTCAGGACCAACGCTTGCGGCCGGACGTCCTTGATGGCACGAGCCAGGCGCCAGTCCCCACTGCCCGTGGCCAACCGCGGCTTGGTCCCGACCCCGTCGAAGGCGACAGGGAAGTCCTTGGCCGCGAACGTGTGGTCGCTTTTCACCTCGACGACCGCTCCGCAGTCGCCGACCCAGCGGCCGACCAGTTGATCTTCGGTGACGTGAGGCGATTTCTCCGTACCGGAGAACCCACAGGCCGTCGCGGCGAGCAGCAGGGCGCACACACCGTGCATCCCGATTCCTCGCCCACCGGACATCGCACTCGAAATTCTCAACGTCTCACCCTTCACAGAGGGGCGGGGCGGCCCCGACGTACGCGGGGGCGCGCCCCGCGGCGGGGTGGGCGGGCTGCGTGACCAGACCCCCAGCGGCGGCTGGGTGGCGGGGGGTTGGGGGGGGGTGGGGGGGGGGGGAGCGCCCCACCA
>NZ_JBHWJZ010000004.1:212459-237464 GCF_042731085.1 Streptomyces sp. NPDC059875 | reverse complement strand
GCCCCCCCCCACCCAAAACCCAATAATAATTACAAAACTACCCACAGTCAACTGGGGGGGGCCCCTCTTATTTTTCGGGGCGCCCCGCCCCCTGTTCGTGTATCCCGGTCAAGCTACCTCAACGAACGTTCCCGTGAGGAGACCGGGGATTGTGGATGCTCATGGTCTCGGTCCACGACACCACCTGCCTCTTCTCGGAAAAACGCCCCTTCGCGTAGTCCTTGTTGAGCGGCTCCGCGATGTTCTTGTCCCACCACGGGCTGTAGCCACCGAGCATGGGGTGCGTATGCGTCGCCGAATTGATGGTGCTCGGGTTGTCGACGAAGAACTTGACGGTCGCCTTACCCGTCGCCTTGTTCACGCCCACGACCCGGTACCTCAGTGTGTACGAGCCGAGGAAAGCGGCGGACGAGTTCGTGGTGAAGTCCCGACGAAGCTTCTCCGCCGAAGTCCCGTGCTCGTCATTCTCACCGAGCTGGTGCGGACTGTTCTTCCACGATTCGCCGCCCTTGAGCACCCCGTCCTTGATGTCGGCGGCGATGCTCTTCCGCGTGTCCTGCACGTGGTAGTGCCCCTGCAGGATCCTCGTGAAGCGGTCGTTTCCGTCGAAGTACCGAGTTTTCGGCCCCTTTCCGCTCACCCACTCGAACCCGAGGTCCCAGCCCGTCGGCTGACTCGGGGTTCCGAACCAGTCGGGATGGTCCTTGCGCAGCTTCGGCTCCATGGCGAGGACCCCGTCCGCAAGGTTGTCGAAGACCGCGTGGACACCGGCGATCCAGCCCTTGGCGACGAGCCTGCCGCCGGTCTCCTTCACCCTGTCGACGGCTCGCTTCATCCCCGAGGACACGGCTCGCTTGACGGCTCGCGTGACCTTCCGGAACTTGGTGACCGCCCTCTTCATGAGCTTCCGATACGCGTCGCGCGCCCTGTTGGCCTCGTTCCTCATCCGCTTGGCGACCCGGACCACGGCGTGCCTGACACGCTTGATGGTGCGCTTGACGTACCTCTTGATCTTCCTGACGCTGTCACGCACGAACCTGACGGACTTACGGACCGCCCGGTACGTCTTCCGGATCGCCTTCTTCACCGCCCGCTTGACACTCCTCGCCACCTTGCGGACGACCTTCGCGGTGCGCTTGACGACCGACTTGACCTTCTTCACAGTGGAGTTGACGGTCTTCTTGACCTTCTTCGTGACCTTCTTCCACGCCTTGTCGATGAAGCTCGGCCAGTGCCCGGTCGGGTCGGTGGCCGTCATCGGATTGGCGTCCGCGTATGCGTAGCGGTTCGCCGTCACGGACGTCGGCAGCGGGGAGAGGGCCACCGTGTCACGGCTGTTGAACTGGCCGGTCTGCGGTGAGTACCAGCGAGCGGCCATGTTGACCTTCGCCGTCTCCGGGTCGGTCCAGCCGGACTGGTAGCCCAGGCTGCCGATCATCCCGGCCGTCTCGCTCACCTTGCCGAAGGGGCTGTAGGTCCGCGAACCGGTCAGCGCCTCGGCGGAGTCGGTGAACTGCGCCACCACGTCGTCGTGCAGGTCCGTGAGGGCCAGCACGGCGGAGGCCGCGGTCTTCACACCCACGAGCGAGCCGTCGGCGTTGCGGCTGTAGGACGTCACACCGTCCGAGGCCACATCGTTTCCGACACCGCTGTACTGGAACGAGTACAGCGCGGTGCCCGTCTCGTCCTTGGCCTCCAGCAGACGGTCGCTGCCGTCGTACGTGTAGGTCCGCTTGCCTTCGCTGATCACGCGGTTGAAGGCGTCGGCCTTGATCGCGGTGCTGCCCCCACCCAGGTCGGTGACCTGGCTCATCGTGCCGCGCGCGGTGTACAGGTACGAGTTGCGCCCGTCCGAGGTGAGCCGGTTGCGGGCGTCGTACGTGTACGTGTCCGCGCCCACGCGGGTCCGGTTGCCGGACGCGTCGTAGCCATGGGCCTCCGTCGTGGTCCCGTTGTTCCAGGAGGTCAGACGGTTGGCCCGGTCGTACGTGTAGGTGTTCGTCGAAGAACCCGCGAGACCCGTGGTCGTCTTCGACGTCTCGTTGCCGTTCGCGTCCCAGCCGTAGCCGATCGAGGAAAGCACCTTGCCGGTCGGAGAGGTCAGCTTGTCGCTGGTCATCCGCTCCAACGCGTCGTACTCGAAGGTCCGCTTGGACTTCCCCGTGCCGTAGTCGATCTGCGTGACCTTCTTGTTGACGTCGTAGCTGTAGGTCATCGTCGAGCCGGTGGCTCCGTCGTTGACCGTCTTCAGCAGACCGGCCGTGTCGTACCCGAAGGTCGACGTGCCGGACGCGTCGGTACGTGACATGGCCGCCCCGTCACCGTTGTAGGTGAAGGACGAGGCGCCCGAGGGACCGGCCGTGGAGAGCAGCAGGCCCCGGTCGTCGTACGTGAAGGTGTTCTTCTCGACATCCGAACCCGCGACGGCCGTCAGACGGTCGTCCGAGTCGTACTCGTACGTGTGGTCGGCCGTGACGGCCTCGGCGCCCGTGCCCGTCTGGCGGACGAGCCGGTTCTCCACGTCGTACTCGTTGGTGACGGTCACACCGCCCGGGGAGCGGTGCTCCTTCGCCCGCCCGCCGGCGTCGTACACCGTGGTGAAGGTGCGGTCAGCCGGGTTCGGGTGCGCCGGGGTGGACGGTTCGATCTCGGACTCGGGAAGCCCCCAGCTGTTGTAGGTGGTGAGGAACGCGTTGCCGCGGCCGTCGGTGAAGCGCGTCCGGTGGCCCGCCGCGTCATAGCCGAAGGTCGTGGTGATCGACTCGGTGGCCGAGACCGGCTGCACCGCCTTCGTCACGACGCCGGAGGCGTCGGTCGTGAGGGTGGTGGTGTTGCCCCGGTAGTCGGTCACCGACGTGGGGTTACCGGCCCGGTCGTACGTGGAGCTGCTGGTACGCAGCACCGCGCCGGTGGCGTCCAGGTCGCTCGTGGCGACGAGCTGGCCGAAACCGTCGTAGGTGTTCCTGGTGCTCGTGCCGTCCGGGTCCGTCGAGGTGAGGACCTGGCCGTCGGCGTCGTAGGTGAACCTGGTGATCTGGCCCGCGGAGTCGGTGACCTCCGTCGTCTCCCCCACCACGTTGTACGTGAACGACTCCGGGATACCGGTGGCGCTCACGGTCCGGGACAGCTCGCCGCCCGGAGCGTTGTACTCGTTGATCACCGTGAACGCCCGCTGCGTCGGCTGCCGGACGATGTCCGTGACCGTGAGCTGGTTCCCCAGGTAGTCCCAGGTGCCCTCCTGGCGCGCTCCGTTCGCCCGGGTCGCCGACAGCTGGTCGCCGTTGCCGGAGTACGTGTACGTGGTGACACCGCCACTCGGGTCGGTCACCGAAGCCACCTCGCCGAGCTGCGTGTACGTGTACGCGGTGCGGCTGCCCAGCGAGTCGACCTCCGCGGAGACCTGACCGAGCTTGTTGTACTCCATCCAAGACGTGGCCGTCGTCGGCGTTGCGGCACCCGGCGCGGTATAGCTCGGAAGCCTCGTCGAGGTCTCCTGCCCCTCGGCGTCGTACGCCGTGACCGTGACGTTGCCGAGCGTGTCGGACGTCTCGGTCTGCTCACCGAAGGTGTTGTACCCGGTCATGGACACGGGGCGGATGGAGACCGGGGTCCCTCCGTTCTGCTCCGCGTTGACCGTCGGCTCGGTGACGCTGGTCTGCTGATGGGCCTCGTCGTAGCCGTAGTCGGTGACGTTGCCGTTCTCATCGGTGGTCGACAGCGGCAGACCCCGCTGGTCCAGCTTCGAGGTCGTGGAGCGGACGGAGCTGCCCGCGGCCGGGAGCGTGCCGCCCTTGACCGCGGAGACCTGGGCCGCGGTCAGCGCCTCGCTGTAGACCTGGACGTCGTCGATCCCGCCCTTGAACTCGTAGTCGTAGTTGTTCGTACCGTACTGGTGGCGGCCGATCTGCAGCGGTCCGGTCGCCTCCCACGGGGAGCTGTGCGGGACCTCCTGGGCGAGCGTGCCGTTGACGTACAGGCGCAGCTTGCCGGCCTGGGCGTCGTACACGCCGACGAGATGGGTCCAGACGTTGGCGACCGCCGCGGACGGCGCGGACACCGCCCGGTCCCACGTCATCGGGACCGCGTCCGCCTTCGGACGGATGAACGCCCAGCCGGTGCCGGCCGCGTAGTACAGCGCGAAGCCGTAGACGCTGTCGGCGTTCTGGGAGAGCACCGTGCGGCCCGTGGTGAGGTCGGACAGCTTGGCCCAGGCGGAGACCGAGAAGCTGCCGGCCGTGTTCACGACCGGCTCCTGGGTCTGCGCCCAGGAGTTCACGTCACCGTCGAAGACGGTGCTGCCGCCCCGGTCGGTGTTCCAGTGCACTCCAGTGCCATGGGTACCGGTGTGGTTCGCGCCGGACGAGTCGGCCACGGAGAAGCCCGTGGTCTCGTCCAGCTTGTACCGGGCCACCGGAGCCGTGGTGCCGTCGTGGACGGTGGTGCCGGTGGTGTTGCCCAGGTTGTCGTACAGGTTGTCCGACATGGAGACCTCGCCCGTCGTCGGGTCGGTCTCCGTCTCGGACACCACCCTGTCGTCCGGGTCGTAGCTGACCTTCGACGTGCGGGCGAGCCCGTTCGGGTCGAGGACCGAGCTGGTCGTGCGGTCGGCCGCGTCCACCGTGAACGTGGTGCGTGTGCGGCCGTCGTTGGTGATCTGCTCGATCAGGTTGCCCGCGGCGTCGTAGGTGTTCGCCTGCTCCGTGAACTGCTTGCCGGACTGCGGGTCCTTACGGACCACGGTCGCCGACAGGCCGTCGTCGGTGTAGGTGTACGCCGTCACCCAGCCCATCGCGTCGGTGATCGACGCGAGCCGGCCCGCCGGGTCGTACGCCCGCGACTCCTGGACCAGAGTCGTCGGCGCCGACGGATTGTTCGGGTCGCCGGTGTAGTTCGCCAGGCTCGCCGTGAGCGGGCGCTTTTCGGCGTCGAAGGTGAAGGTGTTGACGTTCCCCGCGGGGTCCGTCTCCTTCGTCTTGTTGCCGTACGCGTCGTACTCGAACGACGTGGTGTCGCCGCCCGGGTCCGTCCTGGTCGCGACCTGATTGTGCGCGTCGTACGTCATCGACGTCGTCCGCGCCGTGTCACCACCGGTCAGGTCGGCGACGGTCTGCGACAGCACGTTGCCGTCGGCGTCGAACCCGGTCGTCGTCCGCGCCTGGTGCACCGCACCGGTGACCCGGTTGGTGACCTTCGGCGACGTCTCGGTGAGGACCTGGTCGTTCTTGTCGTATGTCTGTGAGGTCGTCAGACCCGCGGGATACGAGTCGGAGAACTCGGTCCTGGTCAGCTGCCGGCCGAGGTTGTCGTACGTGTACGTCACCTTGCCGCCATTGGCGTCGATGGTCTCGGCGAGATCACCGTTGGCGAAGTACGTGTTCGACGTCTTCTTCCCCGCCGCCGTGACCACCTGGGCGACCAGACCCGCCGGCGCCTTGGCGGTGCCGCCTTCCGCCGCCGGGGTGGCGGTGGTGGTGTAGGTCGTCGACACCGTCCGGCCGCTCGGATGGCCGGCCACCGGCGGCGAGGTCACCGCGGTGACGTTGCCGCCCGTGTCATAGGCGTAGCTGGTGAGATAGGTGTTGTCCGTGGGGCCCGAGGAGCGGCCGTCGCGCTCGGTGAGCAGCAGGTCGTTGCGCAGGTCCATCGGCGGGAACGCCGTCGTGGCGTCCGGATAGTACGTGTAGTACGCCGTCGAGCACTTGTTGGCCGCGGTGTCCTGGCAGCTGGTCTGGGAGACCGCGTTGCCCCGGACGTCGTGACCGGTGATGGAACGGTTGCCGTTGGCGTCCGTCACGGTGTGCAGGAAGCCACCCGTGTCATAGCCGTACGTCGTCCGCTTGCCCTCCGTGTCGATCGCGGCCAGCAGACGGTTGCCCAGCTCCGCGTCGTACACATAGGTCAGCGTCTTGTCCTTCGGATCGGTCAGCTTGACCGTCCGGACCGGCGCGACACCCGAGGACGCCTTGAACGCCGACCAGTGCCGAGCGACATCGCCCTCGGACAGACCCTTGGAGTAGACCGAGACGTCGGCGATCGAACCAGTGAAATAGCTGACGGCATCGGGAGAGCTGTACCAGTTCGTGGCGAAGCCTCCGCCGATGAACGTGCGTGCCGTCGCCTGGCTGTTGGCCGCGCCGGTGCAGGTGCCCTGCTTGACGCCGTCGAGGTAGAGCGTCTGCGTGGTACCGGTGGCGGAGATGACCGCGTGGTGCCAGACATCGTCCGTGACGCTCGCCGTGGAGCCCAGCGTGGCAGCGGCGTTGCAGGTGCTGCTCCACCAGTGGCCATGCAGCTTCCCGTCCGCACCGACGTAGAGCACATCGCTGTACGCCCCGCCGACACCCGCCGGGTCGTCCAGCGCCCGGGCCTGGTCGCTCATGATGACGCCCGGGTTGGCCGTCTTGAACCACAGCTCGACGGAACGGTCGGGCTTGTTGTGCCAGAGGTCGTGCGGCACCTCCACAAAGGAGCTCGTGCCGTCGAACTGGGCCGCCGTCGCGTCACCGGCGCCGAACGGCCCCGCCACACCCTGCGTCACGTTGTTGTACGTGCCGAAACCGGTGTGCAGCTCGTTCGCGGCCTGCGCCGCGCCCTGGGTGTCGTCCAGACGCCAGTATCCGGCAGGAGCGGAGCCCATCACGGCCGAGCGGTACACCTGCGAGGAGCCGGTCACGGTCGCCGGATTGAGCTTCCACGTTCCGCCGTTGGCATCGGTGGCCTGGAGGACCAGGTCGTCCGTGGTGCCGTAGACGACCGAGGCCTGGGTCTTGCCGCCCGGGGTGGTGATCGACTGGAGCAGACCCGCCGAGTTGGTGCCGGCCAGGTACTGGGCCTCGACCACGTCCCGGGTGAGCGGCTCGGCGTAGATCGCCACCTCGGCGAGCTGGCCGGCGAAGTGGCCGAGCTTGTCGTTCGGGTTCATCGCGGGCCAGCCGTTGGTGTTCACACCCGCGCCCAGCGTGATGTACGGGGTGTTCCAGTCCTTGATCTGACCGGACTTGGTTCCCTGTGCGACGCGGTCCAGGTAGAGGGTCTGAGTGGTGCCCGCGCCCGTGAGGACCGCCTGATGCCACTTTCCGTCGTTGACGGCGGCGGCGGAGGTGATCGGAGTCCCGCACAGCCCGGTGGCCAGACAGCCGCGGAGCTTGCCGTCGGTGCCGACGTACAGCGCCGGGGTGTTGTACGCCGTGGATGCGACCGGGTCGGCGACGCTCAGCGGCTTGTCGCCGTAGTAGAAGAGGACGCCACCGGCCTGCGTGGTCTTGAACCACAGCGAGATCGTCGTGTACGAGGGCGTGGCGCCGGGAGCGCTGGGCATCTCGACGTACGAGGTGGTGCCGTTGAAGGTGGCCGTCTTCTGCGTGGAACCGGCCAGCAGGCCCGCACTGCTCAGGGTCACATCGTGGTGCAGACCGTTGTACTTGCCCTGGTTGACGTCGACGGTGTCCTTGCTCATCGTCTCGCCGGTCGCCTCGCCCAGTCGCCAGTAGGCGAACGGGTCGGCGTCCAGGACCGTGGTCCGGTGGTGGTTGCCGGTGGCGTACGTGTACGTCGTGCACTTGGTCCAGTCGGCCGGCGGGCACACCTTGGTGAGCTGGTCACCGGTGTAGCCGTACAGCCAGGTCTGGGCGGAGGTGGCGTCGCCCACGGTGGCCGGGTCGGTGGTCACCTTCTCGACGTGCCAGGCGGTGGCGCCGGTCGGCTGGAACCAGGTGAGACCGAGCGAGCGCTTGGACGTCGTGTTCGTGATCTTCGTCAGCCGCTTGTTCGCGTCGTACGTGAACGTCTCCGCCCGGCCGCCGAAGTCCACGATGCCGGATATCGCGTAGACCCCGGCCTTGCCGGTGGCCTGCGTGAAGGAGTAAGCGGTGAAGTCCTTGTCCGTCAGCTTGTAGCCGACGGCCGGGGTCGTCACCGCCTCCAGACGCGCGTAGCGACCCAGCGGCGGCACGAACGTGCCGTTGGTGTTCCGGCCGAACGCGACCTGCTCACCACCGGGGTAGGTGATCACGACACTGGTGACCGTACCGGCGCCGTCCTTGACCTCGGCCGCCTTCATGTCCACGACCGTCGACCAACCGGCACCGAAGGCGCTGTCGATCCGCGGGTCGAGGCTGTTGTAGGAGCGGTCGATCTCCAAGGACGGGCCGACCACCTCCACATCGGCGTCGGTGTCCTCGGTCGTGTAGTTGCCGTCGCTCGGGTCGAACTCATGCCCGTCGGTGTTCATCGACAGGCCCGACGTGACCGGCGGCTGCGGAACGGCCGTGGTGAAGCGGCTGGACTCCGTGACCTGTGTCGTGCCGTCGCTGACGCCCACGTACCAGATGTAGTTCTTCGACCAGCTGAGCTTTCCGGCAGGCACCTTCCAGGAGCGCTCGGCCGAGGCCGCTGAGGCCGCGACGGGCGTCGTGCTGCCGCTGTCCGCGTCGTAGACCTCGAAGGTGTACGACAGCGGGCTCGGCCCGCTGTCGGCGTCGCTCGCGTAGACGAGCAGCTCCGGCTGAAGGGTCTTGGCCTGGAAGTTCTCCGACGGGTACTGGGCGTTGACCTGCGGCGCGCTGTTGGCCGTGTAGGTCAGCTCCAGCGCCGGACGGAAGCCGGCGGTCGCCGAGTTGTCCGAGTGGAACTTCTTCCAGTGCAGCATGTCGTTGGTCGGCGCGGTCATCGCGAGACCGTAGTTGGCGGCACCACCGGCGACCTGGTTGAACCAGGTGGTCGACAGCGAGACCGGCATCTTCACGCCGACGCTCGTGGAGTTCGCGTCGTTGGAGCAGGACGCTCCGGGCGCGGGCGTGGCAGAACCGATGGCCGCGCTGTACGCCGGACCGGGGTAGGTCGTGGTCGTGGTCGGCGACCACGACTGGGCCACCGGGTGCACGGAGAACACCTCGGCCGCGCAGGTCGAGGACCAGATGGCGTACACGTTCAGCTTGGCAGCGGTGACCCGTTGACCCGCGAGCGTGGTACCCAGAGAGGGGAACTGCAGGAAGGAGTTCGCCTTGTTGACGCCGGAATCGTACGAGCCGACCTTGATCATGTTCTCGGTCGAACGGTCCGCGGCGTAGTTGCTCTGGACGTACGTGGTGTTGGACGCGGTGACCGTCGGGTCGACGGTGACGGGGTAGACCCGCGCGGGGTCGTCCAGCCAGGCACGGTCCGCGGTCATCCGCAGCGCCGGCTTGCCGTCCACGGTGGTGAGTTCGTAGTCCACCGCCCGCGACTGCGTGGCATCACCCGAGCGCGGGTCGACCTTGGAGTCCTCCATGAACGCGTGCGGGATGGTCGCGACGACCTTCCCGTCGGCACCGGTGAACTCCACGTCGCCGTCGGCCGAGATCCGCGGAGTCAGTCCCTTGACGGCGAGGGGGAAGATCCAGGAGTTCGCCGCGTCCGGGGAGCGCAGGACGATGTTCTCCTTGAAGCCCTCAGCCAGGGGCACGAGCTGCAGGTCGGTGTCGGGCAGAACGCCGGCGTAGGTCACCGTGCCGTTGGCGGCGACGGTGGGCTCGGACTTCGTGGCTCCCCGCAGCGCATAGGCGAGGGAACGCCCCGCGCCGAAGTCGACGGAGGCGAGCTGCTGGTCGGCGGCGTCCGGCGCGAACTCGACGTCGAGCGAGTTGGCGCGCTGCTGGAGCCTGCCGTCCGAGTCCTCGGTCAGCCGGGTGTCGATCGGCTTCCATGCACCGTCCGCGGCCTTGAAGTTGGCGCGGCCGCTGTGGTGGCGGACGGTGGTGGAGCCGTCGGCGTTGACGTAGTAGTCCGAGGTCGCCGAGGACTTCTTCGCGTCGCGCTTGCTGGTGCGCGCGTCGAAGCTCTCGGCATCGCCCGGTGCGGCCCCCGACGTGGCCTGCTCAGGCTTGTCGTTCTGCCGCTTGTACGGGTCGAGTTCGCCCTTGCCCTTACCGGGCTTGCGGCCCGCGTCGCCCTCGGCGCTGGTGGCGTCGGACGAAGCGTGGTGCCCCTTGCCGGCGGCGGTGCCGCCCTGCTGGTCAGGGGTGTCGAGAGGGTTCTCGTTGGCCCAACTCCAGAGTCCGGAGAGGGAGAGTTCGGGCATGCGGACCGGCGAGAGCGTGGCCCCCATGGCCATCGCGGTCTCGGTGGTGAGCATGCAGGAGAAGGAGGTCAGGACAAAAAGAGCCGTAGCCCTCAGCCTGCGCCTACCGGGACGACCCGGTGGGGACAGCCGAGGGCTACGGACCCAACGTGCGTGCATGGACGCGCCTTTACTTATGCGTTGCCTACAAAGCTTCGCGAGCCTGCCCTATGCATGTATGCCAGTTCTACAGCTGACCAGGCGCTTTACGAGACTTTTACCCGACGCGGGCAACCTGTACCGGACTCGACGCCTGAGGGTTCTTGACGGACCGTCTGACAGCCTCCGATACGGCATGTTTGAGCGCGTCACAGCACGACGAAGCCCCCCGCAGGACCTCCGGGGGGCTTCGCCATTCAGCTGACTACTCCGACGGGATCGTCGCCACCGTCACCCGTCCGTCCTGAAGGTATTCGATCAGAACGGGGGCCCCAAGGGGGTGGATCCAGAAGTGCATGTCCGCACCCATGAGGTCCTCGGCGCGGCGAATCGCCACTTCCACGGGCATCTCGACATCCGGCATCGAGAGGTCGCCCCAGAAGATGACGGCCGACTGGCCCTCCCCCACGTACGGGGAGAGGTACTCGGTCGCCACGCGCACCCAGTCCTCATCGGTTTCGCACATCTCCCGGGCGGTGTACGGAATCCGACTCCAATCGAGATCCGCGCCACCGGCGACGGGAAACCGGGAAAGGCTCTCCCCTCGCAGTTCGCGGGTCTCCTCGGCCGTCAGCTTCCGAACACGACGGCCGTCCGGGTCTCCGGCGTCGTTCATGAACGCCGGGAGGTAGTCCGGCTCGGTTCCGTAGAACTCGTATCCGCTCACACGTTCCTCCTCAGCCACGGTGTCACGCTGGTTCCGGGCCACCTGATGGCGTACTTCCTGACCGTCGACTTCTTACCGGTCATGACGTTGATGTGCGTTCCCTTCTTGTCGTCAACGTCGAGACGGAACTCCCGGTAATCACCGTTGCTCCTGCCTCTGAAGCCCGTGACGCGACCGAAGGTCTCCACCGCGGCCTCCAGGGTTCCCCTCATGGTCTTCCTGGACCCCACGTCAAGCCTGCCGACGATCTCAAGACCACGGTTCCTGGCCTGCTCGAAGGATCCCGCGTCCACGGTCACCTCGCTCGTCGGGTCCTCCGGGTCGCAGTCGCAGACCCGTGAGTGCCCGGGCTGCGAGCCACCGCAGTTGTGCACCAGCACCGCTGCGCTCGGGTCGACCGCGGCGACCTCGTCGGCCGTCTTCACCAGGTTGTCGGCGAGCACGAAGTACGTGTGCAGGCCCTCGACGCTCAGGTCGTACGTGACGCGCTCGGCCGTGTACGACTTCACCTCGAGGATCGACGTCGGCAGACCGTCACCGCTCTGGAGCTTCAGCCCCACCTTGAGGTCGCCCGCCTGGGTCCAGGCGTTGCGGACCATCTCGTAGAACTGGTGGTGCTTGGTGGTCTGGATCGTCTTCGGACCGGCCTTCGTGGCGACGACGACGTCGACGTAGTCACGGTCGGTCTTGGTGACGATCAGCTCCTTGACCCGGTGCTTCTCCTTCGTCTTCTTCCCGGGCTCGGCCGTCAGGACGGAGTCCCCGACCTTGACCTTGGAGATCGGCTTCGTCGTGCCGTCGGCCAGCAGGACCGCCGTGCTGCCGGTGAAGCTGTGCGGAGTGCTACCGCGCCGGATCGGGCAAGCGCCGCCGCCTGCCGGCTGGGGTGCCGGCTGGGCGTCCGGTGTCGGACCCGCCTTCGACTTCGGCCCGCGAGCGCTGCCCGCCGCGCCGAAGACGCCTCCGGTTGCCGCACCCACTGCCGTGGCCTTGGCCGCGCCGGCGACGCTGCAGCCTTCCTCGCTGTTGATGCACGAGGTGCCGTACTCGACAGCGCCTTCCACAGCGCCTTCGGCCGCGTCTCGGGCAGCACCGCTGGCCACCCTGCCGCCGACTCCGGAGAGCAGACGGCCTGTCGCACCCGCGGCGAGGCCGCCGAGACCAGCCGTGGCGGCACCGGTCACGGCACCGATCGCGACCGCGCCGAGGAAGCCACCGATCGACTTCGGGCCGTCGCTCATCATGTAGCCGACGCCGTTGGCCGCCGCGCCCGCGAGGGCCGCGCAGCCGACGGCACCGACACCGGCCGTGATGGCCGTGCAGCCCGCGAAGACCGCGATACCGGTGGCCACCGAGGCGATGGTGGAGGCGTGTTGCTTGACGAAGTTGGCTGTGGCCTTGGCCGCCTTCTTGACGGCTCTGCCGACCTTCTTGGCTGCCTTGACCACCTTCTTGGCTACGTGTTTGACCGCCTTGGCGACCTTCCGCACGGCCCTCTTGACGTGCTTGACGACCTTGTGGGCATAGCGCTTGACCCGCTTGTAGGTGCGTTTGACGTATCTCTTGACCTTGCGGACGCTGTCGGCCACGTACCGCACGGCCTTACGGACGTGCCTGGCCGCCTTCCTGACCGCCTTCTTGACGGCCCGCTTGACGCGCTTGGCGGCTCGCTTGACGGCCTTGGCGACCTTCTTGACCGCCCTCTTCGTCTTCTTCCAGGCCGACTTGACCTTCTTCTTGACCTTCTTGACGACCTTCTTGACGGCCTTCTTCGCCCACTCGAACCAGTGGCCCGTCGGGTCGACACCCGTCATCGGGTTGCCGTTGGCGTACGCGTACCGGTTGGCATTGATCGACGCGGACGTCGGGTCGAGACCCACCGTGTCGCGACTGTTGAACTGGCCGGTCTCCGGCGAGTACCAGCGGGCGGCCATGTTGACCTTGGCCGTCTGCGGGTCGGTCCAGCCCGACTGGTAGCCGAGCGCGCCGAGCATTCCGGTGCTCTGGACGACCTTGCCGAACGGCGAGTACGTCGTCGAACCGGTCAGCGCCTCGCCCGCCGCGGTGAACTGGCCCACCACGTCGTCGTGCAGATCGGTCAGCGCCAGCACGGCCGACGCCACCGTCTTCACACCGAGCAGCGAACCGTCCGCGTCGCGGCTGTAGGACGTCACACCGTCCGAGGCCACCTCGTTCCCGGCGCCGCTGTACTGGAACGAGTAGAGCGGGGAGCCCGTCTCGTCCTTGGCCGCCAGAGCGCGGTCGAGGCCGTCGTACGTGTACGTACGGTCGCCCTCGCTGATGACCCGGTTGAAGGCGTCCGCCTTCACCGCGGTCGTCAGGCCGCCTTCGTCGGTGACCTGGCTCATCGTGCCGCGTGCGGTGTAGGCGTACGTGCTGTGCCCGTCCGAGGTGAGCCGGTTGCGGGCGTCGTACGTGTACGTGTCGCCGCCCACGCGGGTCCGGTTGCCGGACTTGTCGTAGCCGTAGAGCTCCGTCGTCGTCCCGTTGTTCCAGGACGACAGGCGGTTGGCCCAGTCGTAGGTGTACGTGTTCGTCGAAGAACCTGCGAGACCCGTGGTCGTCTTCGACGTCTCGTTGCCGTTCTCGTCCCACCCGTAGGTGATGGACGACAGCTCCTTCCCGGTCGGCGAGGTCAGCTTGTCGCTGGTCAGCCGCTGCAGCTTGTCGTAGCCGAAGGCGCGCTTCGACTTGCCCGCGCCGTAGTCGATCGACTTGACGTTGTTGTTGACGTCGTAGTCGTAGGTCATCGCGGTGCCGGTGGCCCCGTCGTTGACCGTCTTCAGCCGGCCGGCCGTGTCGTACCCGTAGGTCGACGTACCCGACGCGTCCGTCCGCGTGGTCATCGCACCGTCGCCGTTGTAGGCGAAGGACGAAGCACCCGAGGGGCCGGACGTCGACAGGAGCAGACCGCGGTCGTCGTAGGTGAAGCTGTTCTTGGTGTCTCCCTCGCCCGCGACACCGGTGATCCGGTCGTCCGCGTCGTAGTCATAGGTGTGGTCGACCGTGGTGGCCTCCGCCCCTGTACCCGTCTGCCGGACGAGTCGGCTCTTGACGTCGTACTCGTGCGAGACGACGACACCACCCGGGGAACGCATCTCCTTGACGCGTCCGCCCAGGTCGTAGACGGACGTGAACGTCCGGTCCGCGAGGTTCGGATGCGTCGGCGTCGACGGCTCGATCTGCGACTCCGGAAGCCCCCACGAGTTGTACGTCGTCAGGAACGGGTTGCCCCGACCGTCGGTGAAACGCGTCCGGTTGCCCGCCGCGTCATAGCCGTACGTCGTCGTGATCGACTCCGTGGCCGAGACAGGCTCGACCACCTGGGTGATCAGACCCGTCGCGTCGTACGCGTAGGTCTGCGTGTGACCCCTCGCGTCCGTCATCGACACCGGGTTGCCCGCACGGTCGTACGTCGAGCTCGTGGTGCGCAGCACCGCGCCCTGCGCGTCCAGGTCGCTGATCGACGTCAGCTGTCCGAACCCGTCGTAGGTGTTCTTCGTGCTGGTGCCGTCCGCGTCCTTCGCGGTCAGGACCTGGCCGTCCATGTCGTACGTGAACGTCGACACGTTGCCGGCGCCGTCGGTGTGCTCGACGACCTCGCCCTCGGCGTTGTACTTGTACGACTCCGCGACCCCGGTCGGGGACACGGTCCGGGAGAGCTCGCCGCCCGGAGCGTTGTACTCGTTGATCGCCGTGAACGCCCGCTGCGTCGGCTGACGCACGATGTCCGTGCTCGTGACCGGACGACCCAGGTAGTCCCAGGTGGTCTCCTCACGGGCGCCGTTCGGCCGGGTGGCCGACAGCTGGTCACCGTTGGTGTCGTAGGTGTACGTGGTCGTACCGCCGCCGGGCTCCGTGACCGAGGCCAGGTCGCCGAGCTGCGTGTACGTGTACGTGGTGCGGGCACCGAGCGGGTCGACCTCGGCGGTGACCTGGCCGAGCTTGTTGTACTCGTTCCAGGCCGTGGCCTTGATCGGCGTCGAGGATCCCGGCGCGGTGTAGTCCGGCGACGTCGTCGAGGACTCCTGGCCCTCGGCGTCGTATGCCGTCACCACCACATTGCCCAACGGGTCGGAGGACTCCGTCTCCTCACCGAAGGTGTTGTAACCGGTCATCGAGACAGGACGGACGGAGACCGGAGTCCCGCCGTTCTGCTCCGCGTTGACCGCCGGCTCGGTGACGCTGGTCTGCTGGCCGGCCTCGTCGTAGCCGTAGTCGGTGACGTTGCCGTTGGTGTCCGTCATCGACAGCGGCAGACCGCGCTGGTCCAGCTTCCACGACGTGGAACGGACCGAACTGCCGACAGCCGGGAGCGTCCCGCCCTTCACCGCGGAGACCTGCGACGCGGTCAGCGCCTCGCCGTAGACCTGGATGTCGTCCAGGGCACCCTTGTGGTACTCGGCGTAGGCACCGCTCGCCTTGCGGCGGCCGATCTGCAGCGGACCGGACCCGTCCCAGGGCGTGCTGTACGCGGCCTCCTGGACAAGGGCTCCGTTGACGTACAGCCGGATCTTGCCCGCCGCCTGGTCGTACACGCCGGCCAGGTGGGTCCAGGTGCCGGCCGTCACCGCGGCGGTGCCGGAGGAGGTCCGGGTCAGGGTGGGAGCGGCCATGTCGGCCGACGGACGGTTGAACGTCCAGCCGTAGGTGGTGGAGTAGTACAGCTGGAAGGTGTTGCCGACCGCACCGTCCTGAGCCAGGAAGGAGTGGTTGGCGGTCTTGTCGTCCAGCTTCACCCAGGTCGCGACCGAGAAGCTGCCGCCGGTGTTGACCACGGCCTCGGACGTGGAGCCGTAGCTGCTCGTCGTGCCGTTGAAGACGGCCGCGCCGCCGCGCTCGGTGGAGCGGGTGACGCCGCTGGTCAGCGTGGCCTTGTTGGTACCTCCCGAGGAGTCGCCGGCCGTCGTTCCGCTGGCCTCGTCGAGCTTCCAGCGGCCCACCGGCGCGGTGGTGCCGTCGTGCAGGGTGTTGCCCGTGACGTTGCCCAGGTTGTCGTAGCGGGTGTCCGTCGTCGAGGTCTCACCGGTCGTCGGGTCGGTCTCCGTCTCGGACACCACGTTGTCGTCCGGGTCGTAGGACACCTTCGACGTGCGGGCGAGCCCGTTCGGGTCCAGGACCGAGCTGGTCGTACGGTCGGCCGCGTCCACCGTGAAGGTGGTGCGGGTCTGACCGTCGTCCGTGATCTGCTCGATCAGGTTCCCGGCCGCGTCGTAGGTGTTCGCCTGCTCCGTGAACTGCTTGCCGGACTGCGGGTCCTTACGGACCACGGTCGCCGACAGGCCGTCGTCGGTGTAGGTGTACGCCGTCACCCAGCCCATCGCGTCGGTGATCGACGCGAGCCGGCCCGCCGGGTCGTACGCCCGCGACTCCTGGACCAGAGTCGTCGGCGCCGACGGGTTGTTCGGGTCGCCGGTGTAGTTCAGCAGGCTCGTGACGAGCGGACGGTTCTCGGCGTCGAAGGTGTAGGTGTTGACGTTCCCCGCGGGGTCCGTCTCCTTCGTCTTGTTGCCGTACGCGTCGTACTCGAACGACGTGGTGTCGCCGCCCGGGTCCGTCCTCGTGGCCAGCTGGTTGTGCGCGTCGTACGTCATCGACGTCGTCCGCGCCGTGTCACCACCTGTCAGGTCGGCGACGGTCTGCGACAGGATGTTGCCGTCGGCGTCGAACCCGGTCGTCGTACGCGCCTGGTGCACCGCACCGGTGACGCGGTTGGTGACCTTCGGCGACGTCTCGGTGAGGACCTGGTCGTTCTTGTCGTACGTCTGCGACGTCGTCAGACCGGCCGGGTTGGCGTCGTTCACCTCGGTCTTGGTCAGCTGCCGGCCGAGGTTGTCGTACGTGTACGTCACCTTGCCGCCATTGGCGTCGACGATCTGCGCGAGATCACCGTTGGCGTAGTACGTGTACGACGTCTTCTTGCCACCGGCCGTGGTCACCTGCGCCACCAGACCAGCCGGCGCCCGGTACGTACCGCCCTCCATCGCCACCGTGTCGACGGTGGTGTAGGTGGTCGTCGCCGTCCGGCCGCCCGGGTGGCCGGGCACGGGCGGCGTCGTCACCGACAGGAGCTGGCCGGCCGTGTCGTACGCGTACGACGTCAGATACGTGTTGTCCGTCGGGCCCGCCGAACGGCCGTCGCGCTCGGTGAGCGGCAGGTCGTTGCGTAGGTCCATGGTCGGGAACGCGGTGGTCGCGTCCGGGAAGTACGTCGTGTACTCCGTCGAACACTTGTTGGCCGCAGTGTCCTGGCACGTGGTCTGGGAGACCGCGTTGCCCCGGACGTCGTGACCGGTGATCGAGCGGTTGCCGTTGGCGTCGGTCACGGTGTGCAGGAAGCCACCCGTGTCATAGCCGTACGTCGTCCGCTTCCCCTCCGTGTCGATCGCGGCCAGCAGACGGTTACCCATCTCCGCGTCGTACACGTACGTCAGCGTCTTGTCCTTCGGATCGGTCAGCTTGACCGTCCGGACCGGCGCGACACCCGAGGACGCCTTGAACGCCGACCAGTGCCGAGCGACATCGCCCTCGGACAGACCCTTGGAGTGGACCGCGACATCCGCGATGGAACCGGTGAAGTAGCTGATGTCGGCGGGAGCGCTGAACCAGCCCTTCGCGAAGCCGGCGCCGATGTACGTGCGGGCGTTCGTCTGGTCCTTGGCCGCACCGCTGAACGTGGCCTGCTCGACGCCGTCGACGTACAGCTTCTGGGTGGTACCGGCGGCGGAGAGCACCGCGTGGTGCCACTTGTCGTCGGTGACCACGGACGTGGAGCCGAAGTCCGTGGTGCCGGAGCCGGAGACGCTCCACCAGTGGCCGCGCAGCTTGCCGTCGGCACCCACGTACAGCAGCGGGTTCCAGCTGCCGGTGACCCCGGCGGGGTCGTCGATGGCCTTCTGCTGGTCGGAGATGAGCACACCGGGGTTGGCCGTCTTGAACCACAGCTCGACGGACCGGTCGGGCTTGTTGTGCCAGACCCCGTACGGCACCTCCACATAGGAGCTGGTGCCGTCGAACTGGGCCGCCGTGACGTCACCGGCGCCGAACGGACCCTCCACACCCTGCGTCACGTTGTTGTACGTGCCGAACCCGGTGTGGATCTCGTTCGCGGCCTGCGCCGCGCCCTGGGTGTCGTCCAGACGCCAGAAGCCGGCCGGGGCTTCGCCCATGACCGCGGAGCGGTACACCTGGGACGAACCAGTGATGGTCGCCGGGTTGAGCTTCCAGGTACCGCCGTCGCCGTCCGTCGCCTGGAGGACCAGGTCGTCGGTGGTGCCGTAGACGACCGAGGCCTGGGTCTTGCCTTCCGGGGTGGTGATCTTGTTCAGCAGACCGGCGGACCGCTTGGCGGCCTGGTACTGCGCGGAGATCACCGAGGCGGGAAGCGGCTCGGCATAGATGGCCACTTCTGCCATCTGGCCGGTGTAGTGCCCGAGCTGGTCGTTCGGGTTCATCGACGGCCAGCCGTCGGTGTTCACACCGGCGCCGAGGGTGATGTACGGCTGCACCCAGTCGTTGATGGTGCCGCTGAGGGAGCCCTGGGAGACACCGTCGAGGTACAGCGTCTGGCTGCTGGCCATACCGGTGAGGACGGCGTTGTGCCACTGCCCGTCGGTGACGGTGGCGGTGGAAGTGATCGTCGTCATGCAGCCGGGCGACATGGCGAGGCAGCCTCGCAGCTTGCCGTCCATGCCGACGTAGACCGCGGGGGTGTTCTTCGTGGTGTTGGCGACCGGGTTGGGGTCGCTGAGCGGCTTGTCACCGTAGTAGAAGAGGACACCGCCGGCCGTGGTCGTCTTGAACCACAGCGACACCGTCGTGTACGAGGGCGTGGCGCCGGGGGCGCTGGGCATCTCGACGTACGAGGTGGTGCCGTTGAAGGTGGCCGTCTTCTGCGTGGAACCGGCGAGCACGGACGTGCTGCCCAGGGTCACGTTGCGGTACGTGCCGTTGTACTGACCCTGGTTCGTGTCCACCGCGTCCGCGGCGACCGTGCCCGAGGTCTCTCCCAGGCGCCAGTAGGCGAACGGGTCGGCGTCCAGGACCGTGGTGCGGTAATGGTTGCCGGTGGCGTACGTGTACGTCGTGCACTTGGTCCAGTCGGCGGGCGGACACACCTTGGTGAGCTGGTCACCGGTGTAGCCGTACTGCCAGGTCTGCGCCGTGTTCGCGTCACCCGCGGTGGACGGGTCGGTGGCGACCGTCAGGACGTGCCAGGCGGTGGCCCCGGCCGGCTGCGTCCAGGCGAGGGTCAGCGACCGCTTGGACACCTCGTTGGTTATCTTCGTCAGCCGCTTGTTCGCGTCGTACAGGAACGACTCGGTACGGCCGGCGTAGTCCTTGATGCTGGATATCGCGTAGACCCCGGTCTTGGCCGTGGGCTGCGTGAAGGAGTAGGCGGTGAAGTCCTTGTCCGTCAGCTTGAAGCCGCCGGTCACCGCCTCCAGGCGCGCGTAGCGGCCCAGCGGGGGCACATAGGTGCCGTCGCTGTTGCGGCCGAACGCCACCTGCTCACCACCGGGGTACGTGATCACCACGCTGGTGATCACGCCGGCGGAGTCCTTGACCTCGGCCGCCTTCATGTCGACGATCGTCGACCAGCCGGCGCCGAAGGCGCTGTCCACCCGCGGGTCGAGGCTGTTGTACGAGCGGTCGATCTCAAGCGACGGACCGATCACCGGGACATCGGCGTCGGTGTCCTCAGTCGTGTAGTTGCCGTCGCTGGGGTCGAACTCGTGGCCGTCGGTGTTCATCGACAGACCCGAGGTGACCGGCGGCTGCGGCACGGCCGTGGTGAAGCGGCTGGACTCGACTACCTGCGTGGTGCCGTCGGTGACCTCCACGTACCAGTCGTAGTTCGTGCTCCACTTGAGCTTGCCCGCCGGGATCTTCCAGATGCCCTTGGTGAGCGCGGCAGAGGTGGCGACGGGCGTGGTGCTGCCGGAGTCGGCGTCGTAGACCTCGAAGGTGTACGACAGCGGGCTCGGACCGCTGTCGGAGTCGCTCGCCTGGACGATCAGCTCCGGCTGGAGGGTGTTGGCCTGGAAGTTGGCCGGCGGGTACTGGGCGTTGACCTGCGGCGCGCTGTTGGCCGTGTAGGTCAGCTCCAGGGCCGGGCGGAAGCCGGCGGTCGCCGAGTTGTCCGAGTGGAACTTCTTCCAGTGCAGCATGTCGTTGGTCGGCGCGGTCATCGCGAGACCGTAGTTGGCGGCACCACCGGCGACCTGGTTGAACCAGGTGGTCGACAGCGACACCGGCATCTTCACGCCGACGCTCGCCGAACCCGAGCTGTTGGAGCAGGACGCTCCGGGCGCGGGCGTGGCCGAGCCCATGGCGGCGCCGTACGTCGGTCCGGGGTAGCTGGTGACGCCGGACGGGGTCCAGGACTGTGTCACCGGGTGGACCGAGAACGACTGGGCGGAGCAGGTCGAGGACCAGAGCGCCCACACGTTCAGGGTGGCGGCGGTGACCCGCTGCCCCGCGAGCGTGGTGCCCAGCGAGGAGAACTGCAGGAAGGAGTTCGCCTTGTTGGTGCCGGAGTCGTACGAGCCGACCTTGATCTGGGTCTCCGTGGAGTGGTCACCCGAGATCGTGTTCTGCGTGTACGTGGTGTTGGACGCGGTCACCGTCGGGTCGACGGTCACGGGGTAGACCCGAGCGGGGTCGTCCAGCCAGGCACGGTCCGCGGTCATCCGCAGAGCCGGCTTGCCGTCCAGGGTGATGAGCTCGTAGCTCACCGCCCGGGACTGTGCGGCATCACCGGAGCGCCGGTCGACCTTGGAGTCCTCCATGTACGCGTGCGGGATGGTCGCGACGACCTTCCCGTCGGCGCCGGTGAACTCCACGTCGCCGTCGACCGCCATCCGGGGCGTCAGCCCCTTGGTCTCGAGGGGGAAGACCCAGGAGTTCCCGGCGTTCGAGGACTTCAGGACGACGTTCTCCTTGAAGCCCTCCGCCAGCGGGACGAGCTGGACATCGGTGTCGGGCAGCACGCCGGCGTAGGTCACCGTGCCGTTGGCGGCGACGGTGGGCTCGGCCTTCGTGGCGCCCCGCAGCGCGTACGCCAAGGAACGCCCGGCGCCGAACTCGACCGAGGCCAGCTGCCGGTCGGCGGCGTCCGGCGCGAACTCGACATCGAGCGAGTTCGCGCGCTGCTGCAGACGACCGTCGGTGTCCTCGGCCAGCCGAGTGTCGATCGGCTTCCAGGAACCGTCCGCGGCCTTGAAGTTGGCACGGCCGCTGAAGTGGCGGACGGTCGTCGACCCGTCGGCGTTGACGTAGTAGTCCGAGGTGGCCGTGGACTTCTTCGCATCGCGCTTGCTGGTGCGGGCGTCGAAGCTCTTGGCGTCGCCGGGGGCGGCGCCGGTCTTGGCCCGCTCGGGATTGTCGGAGTGCCGCTTGTACGGGTCGAGTTCACCCTTGCCCTTACCGGGCTTGCGGCCCGCGTCGCCCTCGGCGCTGGTGGCGTCGGACGAAGCGTGGTGCCCCTTGCCGCGGGCGGTGCCGCCCTGCTGGTCAGGGGTGTCGAGAGGGTTCTCGTTGGCCCACTTCCACAGGCCGGAGAGGGAGAGTTCGGGCATGCGGACCGGCGAGAGCGTGGCCCCCATGGCCATCGCGGTCTCAGTGGTCAGCATGCAGGCGAAGGAGGACAGGACGAAAAGAGCCGTAGCCCTCAGCCTGCGCCTACCGGTGCGACCCGGTGGAAACAGCCGAGGGCTACGGACCCAACGATTACTCATGGGCGAGCCTTTACTCACGCGTTGCCTACAAAGCTTCGTGAGCCTGCCCTATGTGCGAACACCCGTCGCACTCAGGGTCCCGCACTTTGCGTGATCTTTACTCGCCGCGAGGAACCCCCGCTTGACCTCTACGCTCCGAGGTCCTTGACGGCCTGTCTGACAGCGTCCGCTACAGCACTTTTGAGGCCTTTGCCGGAGGTCACGAGTGCCACATTTCCGGCACCCTTCGAACCGTCGACGACGACGAACCGGACCTTGGGGTACTTCCCGGCACCTTCCTCCACAGCCTTCACCTGCGGGGCACCGGAGGCGAGGACGACATCGCACTGACGCTGCATCAGCCCGTTGAAGAACGGCTGTACGTTCTTGGCCGACTGCTCCCCCATCACGGGCACGAACGTGACCCGGATCCGCGTCTCGCCGGACACCTGCTGCATGCCCTCCCAGACGGGGGCGGCCGGCGCACCGGTCACGATGCCCTTCTCGTCCGTGAGGAGGCAGGCGTCGAAGTCCTTGTACTGACGGGCCCGCGGGTCAGGTGGCCCGTCCTGCCCACCGCCGACGAAGAGCCAGACCGCGAGGAGCCCCAGGACCACGACGGCCGCGCTCGCGACCGTCCAGCCGGCGCGACCCCGGAGCGAGCCGGCGGCGGCGGCGAGGGCGCGCGATATGAGGGAGGGCGTGGGGGTATCGCGCTTGGAAGAAGTACGCCAGGTCCGTCGGGTCTTCATCGTCCCTGCTCCGACTGGTCCTGGCCCGACGGGTCCTGCTCCGACTGGTCCTGGCCCGACGGGTCCTTGCTCAACAGGACCTTGCCGGACGGGTCCTCGCCGGACCGGTCCTCGCCGGACGGGTCCTCGCCGGACGGGTCCTCGCCGAGCAGGACCTTGTCGTCGCCCACCTGCTGCTTCGCGGGGCGGACGGCCAGGCAGTGCGCGGCCGCGCCGATCGTGGAGCCGAAGAGCAGCAGCACGTCCAGCGCGAACTGCGCACCATGGGTGTCCTCGGGCGACAGCCCGATCTGGAACCACCAGCCGACCGTCACGGCCGTGAAGCCGACCGCCGCGAGCCAGTCGGCACGTCCGCCCCGGCGCAGAGCCAGCACCAGGGAGGGCACCACCCCCAGCACCCCGAGGGTCAGGAACGGGACGACCGCGAGTGCCAGCCGGACCGGCAGCCCGGGCAGGGCATCCCGTGGGGCCGGCGGGGCGGCCGGACTTTCGAGGGCGACGACTTGGTTCACGATCGGGGGCCTCTCGGGGGCGGGGACGTACGGCAGCGACGCCGTACCGTACAACCCGCGTCCCGACGGCTCTCCCCCGGGTCGCCCGGTACTACAGCGAGTGACGCACCCATACGTTCGGCTCGACGTAGACCGCGTAGCCGCGCGAGGCCTCGCAGTGCACCGGTACGAGCGCGCCCTCGACCTCGACCGGGCCGTCCGTGTCGAACGGCAGCCCCGTCCACGCGCGCCACTGCTCCACGGACCCGCCGATCGTCATCGAGGCCGGGGCGACCGCCTCGATCGTGGCGCCCGCTCGGACGTGGACGCGCAGCCACGGGTCGTGGGGCAGGCCGTCCGACTCGCGGGTGCGGAAGGCGTACTCGTGGATGGAGGACGCGGTCTCCAGGTGCTTGCCGTTGGGGCGGACCGGGGCGACGACCTCCGAGAAGCCGAGCGCGCGGGCGTTGTCCCGCATGGCGGCCAGCATCCGCGCCGAGAGCCCCTGACCGAGCGCGCTCGTGTCGACGGTCACCTCGATGGCGCTGACGGTGTCCGGGGTGCGCCCGTGCCGCCGGTCGGAGAACGCCCACAGCAGCACCTGGTCCCAGCCGGTGGCGGGCAGTGCGCCGCGGTCCTCCGTGTGGAGCCGGAAGGGGACGCTCAGCGCGCGGGCGACGACCTTGCCGTCGGCGTCGGTGGCGACCAGGACGTACTCCGGCAGCTCGGCGACGATCCGCCCGAAGTGGGACCAGCCCACGGGATCGTTGAGCACGAACTCCGGCCAGAGGTCCTTCATCCCCCACATCGGCCCTTCGAGTTCAGGGCGTTCTGCGAGGGTGGTTATGTTCAGCTCCATGAGAGGGCAGGCTAACGACCGTTCGCCGACCTCCCAACCGAATTAGCTCGGTCGCCGTCAGCCGCCGGTCACGGCAGCTTCTGGTCCGGGCAGCCGCCGAGGACCTTCTTCATCGCGTCGCGCTCGCCCCGGGTGACCCACACCCCGTACTTCTTCTTCACGGCGACCTGCGCGGCCACATAGGTGCACCGGTACGCCTTGTTGGGCGGCAGCCAGGTCGCGGCGTCCCCGTCGGACTTGCGGCGGTTGGCGGACGCGTCGACGGCGAGGAGATTCAGCGGATCGTTGGCGAAGCGGCGCCGCTTCTCCGCGTCCCACTGCTGCGCACCCTTCTGCCAGGCGTCGGAGAGCGCGACGAGATGGTCTATGTCGACCTTGCTGCGGCCGCGGACGAAGGCGACACGGTCGCCGGTGTACGGGTCGTCGGCGAGGACCCCGGAGGCGACCTTGCAGCGGCCGTCCTTGAGGCGGACGTCGGAGAGGTCCCGCTTGAGGATGTCGTCGCGGGTCCCGCAGCCGTTGCCGTCGACGTCCACCCAGGCCCGGCCGAACTTCTCCCGTTCGTACCCGGTCTTGGGGGCGCGGCCCTTGACGGTGAGGGTGTCCACGGCGGCGAGCGCGGGGCCGCCGCCCCCGGGGGCGCCCTCGGCCGGGGAACCGTCAGGGCCCGCCGTGCAACCGGAGGTTATGAGGACGGCGGCGGCAAGCGCGGCGAGGGGGAGGGTCTTCGGATAGCTGGGCACGCGGGGATCCTAGCCAGACACCTCCGTGGTCCAGACCATTGAGCCGTTCGGCGCGCGGAATCGACAAGGTGCGCGTAGCGTCGAATGAGCTGTTTGTCCCCTTCCGAAGGAGTCGCACACATCATGGGGATCATGGACAAGCTCAAGGGCATGATGGGTCAGCACCCGGACAAGGCCCAGCAGGGCGTCGAGCGCGGCGGCGACATGATCGACGAGAAGACCGGCGGCAAGCACGCCGCCAAGGTCGACCAGGCCCAGCAGAAGGCACAGGAGTACATCGACCGGCAGCGCGGGCAGGATCAGCCGCCGAGTCAGCCCCCGAGCTGACGGCTCCGCCTCCCGCCTCCCACGTCACAACCCACCACCCTCACCTCACACCTCCGGGCGGGGGGGGGGGGGGGGCCCCCCCCCCCCCCGGGGGGGGGGGGGGGGGGGGGGGCGGGGGGGGGGGGGGCGGGCGCGGGGCGCGCAGAGAGACCCCACCCCAAGGGGCGGGGCC
>NZ_JBHWJZ010000004.1:150986-212449 GCF_042731085.1 Streptomyces sp. NPDC059875 | reverse complement strand
GCCCCCGCCCCCCCCCCCCCAACACACACCCCACCCCCCACCCCCCACGGGGGGGGCGGCGCGGCCCCCCCCCCCCCCCCCACGGCCGTGGTGCGTCCGGGGGCCTGCGGGCGCGGGGGCGCCGGCGGATCCGCGGGCTCAGATCCTGCCGATCCCCAGGGTGTTCTCCCCGGGCAGCAGCCCGGAGCCGAGGACGGCCAGCCAGGGGCCGCCGAGGAGTTCGGCGAGCCGGGCGGTGGACTCGGGGCCGAGGGCGACCCAGGGGGCGGCGGCCAGCTCGTCCGTACGCAGCTCCACCTGTGCGCGCAGGGCGCGGCCGGCATCGGTGGCCGCGCCGTCGGCGGCGAGCAGACCACGGGCGGTCAGCCGGTCGCGGGCGGCGGTCCAGGCGGCCTCGCTCCAGCCGCGGCTCGCGAAGGTCGCCTCGGAGGCCGCCCCGACGGCCGCGAAGGAGACCAGGGACTCGACCGGGTCGAGTCCTGCCGCGAGGAGCGCGGCCAGGTGCCCGTCCCCGCGGTGCTCGCGCAGGATGGTCGTGGCCTGCCAGAGGACCAGGTCCGGGGCCTCGGGCCACGGCAGCTCGGCGTTCGCGGCGGCGAGCGGCCGGCCCGCCGTCACGACGGCCTCGGCGGCCCGCCTGGCGAGCCCGGCCGCCTCGGCGATGTCGGGGCCTTCGACGACCTCGGCGCCCAGGACGGAGCGGTAGGCGAGGCCGACGGCGCGCAGCCGGGCGTCCAGCACCCGAGCGGGCTCGGCCGTCCGCCAGATCTCCGGCACGTACCGGGCCACCATCTCCGGGCTGAAGCTGTAGAAGGCGGAGCCGACCCGCTCGGCCCCGGCGGGGCCGAGGGGTGCGGCGCGCCAGGCGAAGTACGAGGGCCAGCGCTCCGTGACGTCGTAGCCGAGCGCGCGGGCCTCTTCGGAGGCCTCGGGGGCGTAGTAGAGCAGCGCGTGGAGGGGTTCGAGCAGGTGCCACATCTGCCGTACGCGTCCGGGCTCCACGGTCTCCAGCTGTTCCACGGTCATGGTGGTCGCCTCCTCGTCGCTTCATCTTGACACCGACTAGATTGCTCCCGCACCCACGAACTTGTCAATGCCTAGATTCGGCGTACGCTGCTGTCCATGAGCAGCCGTCCCACCTACCACCACGGCGACCTGCGGCAGGCGGTCCTGACCGCCGCCCTGGACGTCATCGCCGCCGAGGGCCCGTCCGCCCTGAGCCTGCGCGACCTGGCCCGCCGCGCGGGCGTCTCGCACGCGGCCCCGGCCCACCACTTCAAGGACCGCGCGGGACTGCTCACGGCCGTCGCGACCGAGGGCTTCGACCTGCTGGCGGCGGCGCTCGGCGAGGCGAAGGACCTGAAGGACGCGGGGGTGCGGTACGTACGCTTCGCCACCGAGCACCCCGCGCACTTCCAGGTGATGTTCCAGCCGGACCTGCACCGGCCCGACGACCCGGAGCTGCTCGCCGCCAAGGAACGGGCCGGTGCCCGGCTCCGGGCGGGCGTCGCGGGCGTGACCGCCGACGGCCGGGGCGCCGACCCGCGCCTCGCGGGCGTCGCGGCCTGGTCCCTGGCCCACGGCTTCGCGACGCTGCTGCTCAGCCACAACCTGGCGGGGCCGGTCGGCGAACAGGACCCCGAGGAGGTCTTCCGCACGCTCGCCGGGCTGCTGTTCGCAACACCTGACGCTTCGTAACTGCCCCGGGAATAACCGGAGTCGAACTCCACTTGGTCACGTGCATGACCACGATGATGTTTACCCGGTCCGCACGACGCACCGCCGTCGCCGTCCTGAGTGCCGCCGTCCTGACCGCCCTTCCCCTCGACGGCGCCGTCGCGGCCGAGCACCGGCACGGCGGCGGTGCGTGGCGCGGCGCATGGGCCACCTCGGTGCAGCAGCCGACCGCGCCTTTCGGTACCAACTGGTCGACCGACGGCTTCTCCGACCACACGGTCCGCCAGGTCGTCCGCGTCACCACCGGCGGAACCAAGGCCCGAATAGAACTCTCCAACCGCTACGGCACCACCCCGCTGCGCATCACCGGCGCGACCGTGGCCCGCACGGACAAGGGCGCCTCGGTGAAGGCCGGTTCGGTCCGGCAGCTGTCCTTCGGCAAGGGGCGTTCGGTGACGATCCCGGCCGGTGGGACGGCGTACAGCGACGGCGTGCCGTTCAAGGTCGAGGCACTCGAGTCGGTGACCGTCACCCTCTATCTCGCCGCCCCCACCGGGCCCGCCACCTTCCACCACTTCGCCGGCGCCACCAGCTACCGGGCGAAGGGCGACCACCGCGCCGAGACCGGCGCCGCGGCCTTCAAGGAGACCAGCACCTCCTGGTACTACCTCTCCGGCGTCGAGGTCTCCGGCGGGCAGGGCCCGCGCCGGGACGGCATCGTGACGTTCGGCGACTCGATCACCGACGGCGTCGGCGGCACGGACGACGCGAACAACCGCTACCCCGACGAGCTGGCCGAGCGCTTCGCCGCCGCCGGGAAGCCGCGCAGCGTCCTCAACCACGGCATCGGCGGCAACCAGGTCACCAACGACACGACCTGGGCGGGCGAGAAGGGCATCGAGCGCTTCAAGGAGGACGTCCTCACCGAGCCGGGCGTCCGGACGGTCGTCCTCCTCGAAGGCATCAACGACTTCGGCGGCAGCCTCCCGAACGACTTCGCCACCCCCACGCCCGAGGTCTCCGTCGAGCGGCTCATCGAGGGCCACCGCGAGCTGATCCGCCAGGCCCACGCCAAGGGCATCACGGTGGTCGGCGCGACCCTCACCCCGGTCGGGGGCTCGTTCTACGACACCCCGGCCGTCGAGGCCAAGCGGGACGCCTTCAACCACTGGGTCCGCACCTCCGGCGCGTACGACGCCGTGGTCGACTTCGACCGCGCCGTCGCCGACCCGGCCGACCCGGACCGCATCCTGCCCGCGTACGACTCCGGCGACCACCTGCACCCCGGTGACGCCGGCTACCGGGCGATGGCGCAGGCGCTGGACCTCGACGCGCTGTAGTCGCCGGTCGGCCATGCCCGTTCACCGGGCATGGCCGACGAGCCGGCGCTACGACCCGAGGATCGTCGTCAGGAACTCCCCGGTCCACGCGAGCAGTTCGCGCCCCACCACCGGCTTCCCGCCGATCTTCCCGCTCGTCGGGCGCGGCACCAGGATCTGGTGGACGGCCGGCTTGATGACCGTGCGCGGGTAGAGCCGCTTCAGCCGCAGCTCCTGCGATTCGCGCAACTCCACCGGCGCGAAGCGGATGTTCGGGCCCTGCAGGACGATCTCGCCGACGCCGCAGGCGCGGGCCAGCATCCGCAGACCGGCCACCAGGAGCAGGTTCTCGACCGGCTCGGGCAGCTTGCCGTAGCGGTCGGTGAGCTCCTCCCGTACCGCCTTGATGTCCTCCTCCGTGTTGGCGGAGGCGATCGCGCGGTACGCCTGGAGGCGCAGGCGCTCGCCCGGCGCGTAGTCGTGCGGGACGTGCGCGTCGACCGGGAGCTCGATCTTGACCTCCAGCGGCGGCTCCTCCTCGACCCCGCCCTCCAGGGAGGCGCGATAGTCGGCCACCGCCTCGCCCACCATCCGTACGTACAGGTCGAAGCCGACGCCCGCGATGTGGCCGGACTGCTCGCCGCCGAGCAGATTGCCCGCGCCGCGGATCTCCAGGTCCTTCATGGCCACGTACATGCCCGCCCCCATCTCGGTGTGCTGGGCGATCGTCGCGAGCCGCTCGTGCGCGGTCTCCGTCAGCGGCTTCTCCGGCGGGTACAGGAAGTACGCGTAACCGCGCTCGCGGCCACGGCCGACGCGTCCGCGCAGCTGGTGCAGCTGCGACAGACCGAAGTTGTCGCCGCGCTCGACGATCAGGGTGTTGGCGTTGGAGATGTCGATGCCGGACTCGACGATCGTCGTGGAGACCAGCACGTCGAACTTCTTCTCCCAGAAGTCGACCACGACCTGCTCCAGGGCCGACTCGGACATCTGACCGTGGGCGGTCGCGATGCGCGCCTCCGGGACGATGTCGCGCAGCCGCGCCGCGGCCCGGTCGATCGACTCGACGCGGTTGTGGATGTAGAAGACCTGGCCCTCGCGGAGCAGTTCACGGCGGATGGCCGCGCCGATCTGCTTCTCCTCGTACGGACCGACGAAGGTGAGGACCGGGTGCCGCTCCTCCGGCGGAGTCGTGATCGTCGACATCTCGCGGATGCCGGTCACCGCCATCTCGAGCGTACGGGGGATGGGGGTGGCGGACATCGTCAGGACGTCGACGTTGGCGCGGAGCTTCTTCAGCTGCTCCTTGTGCTCGACGCCGAAGCGCTGCTCCTCGTCGACGATGACCAGGCCCAGGTCCTTGAACTTGGTCTCGGAGGAGAAGAGGCGGTGGGTGCCGATGACGATGTCGACGGCGCCGTCCTTGAGGCCCTCCATCGTCGCCTTCGACTCGGTCTCGGTCTGGAAGCGGCTCAGCGGGCGTACGTTCACCGGGAACTGCGAGTACCGCTCCGAGAACGTGCCGAAGTGCTGCTGCACGAGCAGCGTGGTCGGGACGAGGACCGCGACCTGCTTGCCGTCCTGGACCGCCTTGAAGGCGGCGCGGACCGCGATCTCGGTCTTGCCGTAGCCGACGTCACCACAGATCAGGCGGTCCATCGGGACCGTCTTCTCCATGTCCTCCTTCACCTCGGCGATGGTGGACAGCTGGTCGGGCGTCTCCGCGTACGGGAAGGCGTCCTCCAGCTCGCGCTGCCAGGGGGTGTCCGGGCCGAAGGCGTGGCCGGGGGCCGCCATCCGGGCGCTGTAGAGCTTGATCAGGTCGGCGGCGATCTCCTTGACCGCCTTCTTCGCCCGCGCCTTCGTCTTCGTCCAGTCCGCGCCGCCGAGCCGGTGCAGGGTCGGCGCCTCGCCACCCACGTACTTGGTGACCTGCTCCAGCTGGTCGGTGGGGATGTAGAGCCGGTCGCCGGGCTGGCCGCGCTTGGCCGGCGCGTACTCGACGAGGAGGTACTCGCGGGTGGCGCCCTGGACGGTCCGCTGGACCATCTCGATGTACCGGCCGACGCCGTGCTGCTCGTGCACGATGTAGTCGCCGACCTCCAGGGTCAGCGGGTCGATCGTCTTGCGGCGCTTGGCCGGCATCCGCTGGCCGTCCTTGCCGGCCGCCTTCTGGCCGGACAGGTCGGTCTCGGTGAGGACGGCGAGCTTGAGCGCCGGGTCGACGAAGCCGTAGTCGATCGAGCCGGTCGCCACGTGCACGACCGACGGGGCGATCTCCCCCAGGTCGGCCTCGAGGCGGGCCGCGATGCCCTCGCCGCCGAGGACCTCGACCGTGCGGGTCGCCGGACCGTGCGCCTCGGTCACGTAGACCGTGCGCCAGCCGTCGGCCAGCCAGCCCTTGGTGTCGGCGAGGGCGCGGGCGGTGTCGCCGCGGTACGTCTCCGGGGCGTGCATCCCCAGCTTCACAGTGTCCGCGTCGAGTGTCTCGTCCGCGGCGAACGGGGAGACCGACCACCACATCATGTCGAGCTCGCGCGCCCGGTCCCGTACGTCCGCGATCCCCCACAGGGAGGCCGCGCCGACGTCGATCGGGGCCTCGCCGCCACCGGCGGTCGCCGCCCACGACGCCTGGAGGAACTCCTGCGAGGTCGCCACCAGGTCGGCGGCCCGGGTGCGGACCCGCTCGGGGTCGCAGACCACCGTCATGGCGCCCTTGGGCAGGACGTCGAGCAGCAGTTCCATGTCGTCGACGAGGACGGGCGCGAGGGACTCCATGCCCTCGACGGCGATGCCCTCGGCGATCTTGCCGAGCAGCTCGCCCAGCTCGGGGTGCTCCTCGGCCAGGGCAGCGGCCCGCTGCCTGACGTCCTCGGTGAGCAGCAGTTCGCGGCACGGCGGCGCCCACAGACCGTGCTCGGCGACCTCCAGGGAGCGCTGGTCGGCGACCTTGAAGTAACGGATCTCCTCGACGTCGTCGCCCCAGAACTCGATCCGGAGGGGGTGCTCCTCGGTCGGCGGGAAGACGTCCAGGATGCCGCCGCGCACGGCGAACTCACCGCGCTTCTCGACCAGCTCGACCCGGGAGTACGCGGCGGCGGCGAGGCCCTCCACGATCTCGTTCAGGTCCGCCGTCTGCCCGGTGCGCAGGGCCACCGGCTCCAGGTCGCCGAGGCCCTTGACCTGCGGCTGGAGCACGGACCGTACGGGCGCGACGACGACCGACACCGGTCCGGCGGACGGGTCGTCGGCCGACGGGTGGGCGAGCCGGCGCAGCACGGCGAGGCGCCGGCCGACGGTGTCGGAGCGGGGCGAGAGCCGCTCGTGCGGCAGCGTCTCCCAGGAGGGGTAGTCGACGACCGTGTCCGGGTCGAGAAGGCTGCGCAGGGCGGCGGCCAGGTCCTCGGCCTCCCGGCCGGTCGCGGTGACGGCGAGGACGGTGCGGCCGGCGTCCCGGGCGAGCGCGGCCACCGCGAAGGGCCGCGCGGCGGGCGGACCGACCAGATCCACGTGGCCGCGGTGGCCGTCCGCCGCGGCCTTCACCGCTTCGGCGAGGGCCGCGTCCTTGACGACGAGGTCGAGCAGACCGTGCAGACTCATGGACTTCCATCCCGGGAGTTACGGGGGCGGGCAACGCGAACAGCCCGACACGTCTCACGGGCCGGGGGGTTCCCAGCGTACGACGCGCCGCCGACGCCCGCTCCCGAACCCTGCCGCAGGGCACTCGAACGCGTACACGTACGGCCCCGGCGGTGACCACCGGGACCGTACTCACACCCGTACCGCTCCTCGTGCGGACTACTCCGTCGCGATCGCGTTCAGGACGTTCATCCGGCCCGCGCGGAACGCCGGGACCAGGGCCGCGAACAGGCCCACGAACGCCGAGCCGACGAAGACCGTCAGGATCGTCGGCCACGGGATCTCCAGGACCCCGAGACCCTCCAGGGCCAGCAGCTTCTGGGCCGCCGTGCCCCAGCCCATGCCCAGCGCGAGGCCGAGCAGGGCGCCGAAGAGGGCGATGACCACCGACTCCAGGCGGATCATGCGGCGCAGCTGGCGGCGCGAGAGGCCGATCGCGCGCATCAGGCCGATCTCCCGGGTCCGCTCGACCACCGACAGCGCGAGCGTGTTCACCACGCCGAGCACGGCGACGATGATCGCGAGCGCCAGCAGCCCGTAGACGATGTTGAGCAGCTGGCCGACCTGGTCCTTCAGGTCCTGCTTGTAGTCGGCCTGGTTCTGCACCTTGTACTGCGGGTAGGGGGCGAGCGCGTCCTTGAGGGCCGCGTACGCCTCCGTCTCCTTGCCGTCCTCGGCCGTCGCGAACATGATCACGCTCTGCGGCAGCTTGTCGGCGGGCAGGTACTGCGCCGCGGTGGTGATGTTGGTGTACATCACGCCCTTGTCGACGTTGTTCTCGTCCGACGTGATCGCCGCGACCTTCAGCTTCGCGCTCTCGCCGCCCTTGAACGCCACGGTCAGCTCGTCGCCGACCTTCACGCCGTGCTCGGCGGCGTAGTCGCTGCCCACCGACATCGCGTTCGCGCCGTACGCGGCCGAGAGCTCGCCGGCTGTCGTGTCGCGCCGCAGGTCCTGCGCGTACGACGGTTCGGCGGCGACCAGGCCCTTCTCGACGGCCTTGCCCTTCGGGTCGGTGATCGTGGCCTCGACCCACTTGTACTCGGTCACGTGGTCCAGGCCGGGCGTCTTCTCCAGGGCGGCCTGGGCCTGCGGCATGATCGGCTGCCCGTTGGTCGACTGCACGATGAAGTCCGCGCCGACCGAACGGTCCAGCTCCTCGGTCGCCGAGGCGACCATCGACGAGCCGACCACCGACAGACAGGCCACCAGCGCGAGCCCGATCATCAGCGCGGCGCCGGTCGCTCCCGTACGGCGCGGGTTGCGCAGCGCGTTGCGCTCGGCCATCCGCCCGACCGGGCCGAAGACCCGCAGGATCACCGCGCCGAGGACGCGGACGACCCCGCCCGCGAGGAGCGGTCCGACGACGATGAAGCCGACGAGGGAGAGCACGACACCGAGGCCGAGCCAGAGCGAACCGGCGGAGGCCTTCTCCGCCCGGGTCGCCGCGAACAGCGCGGCGGCGCCGCCCACCGTGACGAGCAGGCCGAGCCCGCCCCGTACCAGGCCGGCCCTGCCGTCGGCCGGGGTCCCGGCGTCGCGCAGGGCGGCCATCGGGGAGACCTTGCCGGCCCGGCGGGCCGGGATGTAGGCGGCGAGGACGGTGACGACGACGCCAAGCAGCAGACCGACGGCGGGCGTCGTCCACTTCACGGTCAGGTCCTCGGTGGACAGTTCCATGCCCATGGCGGACATGAGCTCCATCAGGCCGACGGCGAGGCCGACGCCCGCCGCGACACCCGCGATCGAGCCGACGACGCCGAGGAGGAACGCCTCGACGAGGACGGAGCGGTTGACCTGCTTGCGGCTGGAGCCGATGGCCCGCATGAGGCCGATCTCGCGGGTGCGCTGGGCGACCAGCATGGAGAAGGTGTTGACGATGAGGAAGATGCCGACGAGGAAGGCGATTCCGGCGAAGCCGAGCATCGCGTACTTCATCGGCTTCAGGAAGCCCTCGACGTCCTTGCGTCCCGCGTCGGCGGACTCCGCCTGGGTCAGCAGCTTGTACCCGGCGCCGAGCTCGGCGGAGATGTTCTTCTTGACCTGGTCGTGGCTGAAGCCGGGGGCAGCCGTCACCTCCACGTTGGTGAACACGCCCGGCTTGCCGAGGAGTTCGCGCTGGGCGGTGGCGGTGTCGAAGTAGACGACGGTGGCACCGGGGTTGGTGACCTTGAACGAGGCGATACCGGAGATGCGGGTGGTGAAGTCACCGGTCACGGCGATCGTGCGCAGCTCGTCGCCGATCTTCAGCTTGTGCTTCTCGGCCGTACCGGCGTCCAGGAGCGCCTCGGTGGGGCCGCGCGGGGCGTGACCGGAGGTGATCTCCATGGAACGCAGTTCCCTGGAGCTCCAGTTGACGGCGATCGTCGGGGCGCCGTTGGAGGACCCGAGGTTGTTGTTGCGGGCGTCGGTGACGGTCACGCTCAGCGAGATGACCTTGCCCTCGGCGGACGTGACGCCCTCGGCCCGGGCGACCTGGTCGACGACCGAGGCCGGCATGGTCTCGGGGCGGCCGGTCTGCGGGGTCTCGTCGTCGGTCGCCGCGTCCTTGGGGCTGACGGTGACGTCGGCGGCGGTCGCGGAGAAGAGCTTGTCGAAGGTCGCGTTCATGGTGTCCGTGAAGACGAGCGTGCCGCTCACGAACGCCACGGACAGCAGGACGGCGACGGCGGAGAGCGCCATGCGGCCCTTGTGCGCGAGGAAGTTGCGCAGGGAGGTCTTGAGGACGGTCATGACGTCCGCCCGCGCGCGTCGAAGTCCTTCATCCGGTCGAGGACGGCGTCGGCGGTGGGCCGGAACATCTCGTCGACGATCCGGCCGTCCGCGAGGTAGAGGACACGGTCGGCGTGGCTGGCGGCGACGGGGTCGTGGGTGACCATCACGATGGTCTGCCCGAGCTCGTCGACCGACTGTCGCAGGAAGCCGAGGACTTCGGCACCGGCGCGGGAGTCGAGGTTTCCGGTCGGCTCGTCGCCGAAGATGATCTCGGGGCGGGCGGCGAGCGCGCGGGCGACGGCGACGCGCTGCTGCTGACCGCCGGAGAGCTGGGTGGGCCGGTGCTTGAGGCGGTCGGCGAGACCGACCGTCGACACGACCCGGTCCAGCCACTCCTGGTCCGCCTTGCGGCCGGCGATGTCCATCGGCAGCGTGATGTTCTCGAGCGCGTTGAGGGTCGGCAGCAGGTTGAACGCCTGGAAGATGAAGCCGATCCGGTCCCGCCGCAGCTGGGTCAGCCTCTTGTCCTTCAGGCCGGTGATCCGGGTCTCGTCGAGGAAGATCTCGCCGCTGGTGACGGTGTCGAGACCGGCGAGGCAGTGCATCAGCGTCGACTTGCCGGAGCCCGAGGGGCCCATGATCGCCGTGAACTGCCCGCGGGCGATGTCCACATCGACGTGGTCGAGCGCGACGACCCGCGTCTCGCCCGCTCCGTACGCCTTGACGACCTGCCGCGCCCGCGCGGCAACGGCCGTCTGCCCTCCAGCGTCCCCGTGCCTGGGGATGGTCACAGCCGAAGTCACGGTATGTCTCCTATGAGTGGGTGTGCGCGGGCACGCAGAAACAAGCGTGGGTACGCGTGGGTCGGTTCGGGCTCGTGTCGAGTCTGCGCGGAGCCGGGGCGGCCGGTCACTGGTGCTCGTCGCACTCTTCGCCCTGGGGTTTTCCGTAAGTCCAAGGTAAAGACGGGCGGGGCCCTTCTCCTCCTCCGCCGGGACGAACGGCCCCTGCCCTCTATGGGGGAGGGACCCTTAAGGGTTCTCCACCCGGGGGTCGAGTGAGAGGCTGGGCCGACGAATTTAGATGTACGACGCATCAGACGGAGGGGTTCGGCGTGTCCGAGACGACGACGCAGCAGGCCGCGGCACCGGCCGCCACTCCACGCGGCCGCGGCCCGGTCGTCGCGGCGCTCATGCTCGTGATGGGCCTGACCGCGCTCGACGGCACGGTCGTCTCGACCGCCGTGCCGCAGATCGTCGGCGACCTCGGCGGCCTCTCGGTCTTCTCCTGGCTGTTCTCCGGCTATCTGCTCGCCGTGACCGTGACGCTGCCGGTGTACGGGAAACTCTGCGACACCTTCGGCCGCAAGCCGGTCCTGGTGGCCGGGACCGTCCTCTTCCTCATCGGCTCCCTGCTGTGCGCCGCGGCCTGGAACATGGCCTCGCTCATCGCGTTCCGGGTCGTCCAGGGCCTCGGCGGCGGCGCGCTCCAGGGCACGATCCAGACGATCGCGGCCGACCTGTACCCGCTGAAGGAACGCCCCAAGATCCAGGCGAAACTCTCCTCCGTCTGGGCCACCGCCTCCGTCGCGGGCCCGGCGGCCGGCGGCCTCCTCGCGGGGTACGCGGACTGGCGCTGGATCTTCCTCATCAACCTGCCGGTGGGCCTGGTGGCACTCTGGCTGCTCGGCCGGTACCTGGTGGAGCCGGAGCGGGGCGCGCCCCGGAAGGTGTCCGTCGACTGGGCGGGCGCGACGGCCATCTTCGGAACCGGGGCGTTGCTGCTCACCGCGCTCGTCCAGGGCGGGGTTGCCTGGCCCTGGCTGTCCGCGCCGTCCCTCGGCCTGTTCGCGAGCGCGCTCGCCCTCGCGGGCGTGACCGTCCTCGTCGAACGGCGGGCCGCCGAACCGATCATCCCCGGCTGGATCTGGCGCCGCCGCACGATCGCCGCCGTCAACCTGGCGCTCGGCGCGCTCGGCCTGCTGATGGTCGCCCCGACCGTCTTCCTGCCCACCTACGCCCAGGCCGTCCTGGGCCTCGGCCCGATAGCCGCCGGCTTCGTCCTCTCCGCGATGACGCTCAGCTGGCCGGTCACCGCGGCCCTCTCCAACCGGGTCTACAACCGCATCGGCTTCCGCCTCACCGCGGTCGTCGGCATCACCCTCGCGCTCCTCGTCCTGCTCGCCTTCCCCTTCCTCCCCTTCCCCGGGGAGCCATGGCAGCCGGCCCTGCTCATGCTGCTGCTCGGCGGCGCACTCGGCTTCTTCCAACTCCCGCTGATCGTCGGGGTCCAGTCGACGGTCCCGTACGAGGAACGCGGCACGACGACGGCGTCCGTCCTCTTCTGCCGCCAGGTCGGCCAGAGCGTCGGCGCGGCCCTCTTCGGCGCGATCGCCAACGGCGTCCTGGCCGCCCGCCTCGGCACCGACCAGGACCTGGACAGCCTGGCGTCCACCCTCCCCCACGCGGACGACATCCTGCGCCGCGCGGTCGACGCGGCCGTCGACTACGTGTACCTGGGCGCGGCGGGCGCGGCGGCACTGGCCCTGGTGGTCCTGCTGTTCCTGGCCCCGCGCCGCTTCCCGGTCCTGGAGGAGGAGCGGGCCGGCGAGGTGTGAACCGTGCGCCCAGGGGCGGCGCGCTCAGACGCCGCCGTCGGGCGTCTTGGCCTCGGGCGTGTCGGCCTCAGGCCTCTCGGCCTCGGGTGTCCCGGCCTAGGGCGTCTCGGCCTAGGGCGTCCCTGCCTAGGGCGTCCCTGCCTCCGGCGTGTCGGCCTCAGGCGTGTCGGCATCCGGCGTGTCGTCCTGCCGCGTCTCGTCCTTCGGCGGGGCGGGAGCCGGGCGGCCCGTCAGGGTCGCGAGGGCGGTGCGGATGTGGTCCATGCGGGCGTGGATCTCGTCCCGCGCCTCCTGGTGCTCCCGCAGGATCCGCTCCGTCGTCCGTTCGGTGCGCTCCCGCTGCGAACGGGCCTCGGCCAGCAGCTCCTCCGCCCGGACCTCCGCGTCCTCCTGGCCGTGGCGGGCCTGTTCCTCCGTCGCCGCGAGGGCGCGCCGGGCCTCCGCCAGGCGGGCCTCCGCGGAGGTGCGGAGTTCGGCGTGGCGGGCGTCCAGCTCGGCCGCCCGGGCCGTCGCCGCCCGCTCGCCCTCCTCCCCTACCGCCGCCTGCTCCTCCGTCTGGACCGCAAGCAGCGCGGCCGACCTGCGGGCCGTCTCCTCGAACTCCTCCCGCGCCTGAGCCCGCTGTTCCTCCGCCGCGCGACCGGCGGCCGTCCGCGTGGCCTCGGCCGCCTCGCCGACGGCGTCGAGGGTCGCCGTGGCGGTGGCCTCCGCCTGCGCCCGTACCCGCTCCGCGTACGCCCGCGCCGCCTCGCCCGCGGACCGCGCCGCGGTCTCCGCCGCCTCCGCGAAGGCCTGCGCCTCCGCCTCGGCCGCACGCACGAGACTCTCGTCCTCCGCCTCCGCGAGCTCGAGGATCCTCCGCGCCCGGTCCCCCAGCGACTCGTACCGCTGCGGCGCGAGCGCGGCCACCTCCGTGCGCAGCCGGGCCGCCTCCGCCTCCATCTCCTTCGCCAGGACGGTCAGCCGCGCCGCACGCTCCCAGGCGGCGTCGCGTTCACCGGAGAGCGCGGCGAGATGACGGTCGACCTGCTCCGGGCGGTATCCACGCCCCCGTCCCACGGCGAAATCCATCCCTGACGCCCCTTCCGTAATGGCTCAAATGCCAAGGATGCGCCATCAGACACGACAAAAGGCGCCCGACGTGTCCTCCACATCGGGCGCCTTCGGTCACATGCGGTCTACAGCAGTCCGTCCCACATCTGCTCCAGGAGCACCGACCACCAGTTCTCCGGCGACGCCAGCGCCGCCGGGTCCAGCATCGCCAACTGCGCCTGGAAGTCGACCGTCCAACGCCCCGCCTGCTCCGGGTTGAGCCCGAACCGCAGCCGCCACATCCGGCCGAGCAGCGCCATCGACCGGGTGAACTCCGGCAGCCCGCTGTTCACGAACTGCGGCGCCACCGGCTGCCCGCCCGGACCGGCCTCGACCGGTACGGCGACGATGTGCGCGGTCCCGTACTGGACACAGATCGCCCGCCCGAAGTCCGAGCCGATCACCAGGTACGAGCCCGCGTCGGACGCCGGCTGCACCTGCCGCTGCGCCGCGAGTTCGGCCAGCGTCGGAACCACCGGATGGGCCGGCTGGGCCCAGAAGAACGGACCGAAGTCGGCCGGCAGACCCGCCCATACGAGCGTCACCGCCACGACCTCCGGCACACCCTGCCGGGACACCGCCCGCTGGTCGAACCGGCAGATGCCGGGGCCGAAGGCACCGGCCAGCTCCTGCGCGACACCCTCCGGGGGGATCGGCGGGGCCGGCTGCACCGGCGGCAGCGGGGCGCGGACCGGCGCCGGGCGGGCCGGACCGTCCGCGACCTGATGCAACTCACCCTGGTGGGTGAGGAGTTGCCGCATCCCCTGCTGACGGCCCGCGTGGTCCTTGCCGTACGGAGCGATGTTGGTGATCCGCGCCTGCGGCCAGGTCTCCCGGATCATCCGGGCGCAGTAACCGCCCGGCAGCTCGCACGACTCCAACTCCGTGTGCAGCTCCAGCACCTGCTGCGGCGGCACGTTCATGGCGCGCAGCTCGTGCAGGATCTGCCACTCGGGGTGCGGGGTGCCGGGGGCGGACCGCCGGATGATCTGGGCCTCGGAGCCGTCGGGCGCGCGGTAGCGCAGCACGGCCTGGTAGCCGGGGCCGACGGTCGGCTGACCGGTCGGCTGCTGCGGGTACCCGTACGCGGGCGGAGCGCCCGGCGGAGTCCCCGGCGCGGACGGCGGCGGCACCGGCGGAGTCGGCGGACCACCCGGGCCGGGCTGCGCCAGCATCGTCGCCGCGTGGTGCACGCCACCGGGCGGCGTGCCGGGAGCGCCGGGTGCACCGGGCGCACCAGGCGCACCAGGCGCACCAGGAGGTCCGGGCGGGGCGATGCCTCCCGGCCCGGGGTGGGCGAGCATCGTCGCCGCGTACGCGACACCGGCACCCGCACCGTCGGAGCCACCGGGCACACCCGGCGGCGCGGGCGGAGGCGGCGGCGCGCCGGGTCCGCCCTGGCTCGGGTGCGCGAGCATGGTCGCGGCCTGATGCACGGGCTGCGGCGGCGTGGGCGGCCCGGGAGGCCCGGGAGGCTGGGGCCCGTCGGGCCCGAGCTGCGCCACCAACTGCGTGGGTACGTATGCCCCAGCGGGCGCACCGGGAACCCCAGGCGCCTGCGGCGGCGGAGGCGGATTCGCCCCACTCCCCCGCGCACCCCGCGGCGGCAGCACGGCCTTACTGGTGGCCGCATCCGCAATGTCCCCACCCCGAGGAACCCCGGGAGCGGGCGTGGCCCCGGGGGCACCGGGGGCGCTGGGAGCCGGGGGCACACCGGGGGCGCCAGGGGCACCAGGCGCAGCCGGACCGCCGGACGAACCCGGGGCCCCAGGGGCACCCGGGGCCGGCGGCACACCCGGGGCGCCGGGAGCCGCAGGAACGCCTGAACCACCGGCAGACGCCGGACCACTCGACGGGAACGGACCACCGGATCCAGCGGGAGCACCAGGTGCACCCGGGGCGCCAGGAGCCCCAGGGGCACCGGGAGCCGCAGGCGAACCCGAGCTGTCGGCAGACGCCGGACCGCCCGGCGGGAACGGGCCGCCAGGGGCACCCGGGCCGCCGGACGAACCCGGAGCCCCAGGCGCACCCGGGCCGCCGGACGAACCCGGAGTCCCAGGCGCACCGGGGCCGCCCGACGGGAACGGGCTACCGGATCCAGCCGGGGCGCCGGGACCGCCGGCGGACGCCGGGCCACTCGGGGCGAACGGGTTGTCGGCACCGGGCGGCGGCGGGGCGTTGCGGTCGAGGGCCGGGGCGATCGCCGTCGGAGGGAGCGCGCTGCCGCCCGACATCAGAGCCGTCGGGGCGTCCGCGCCCACCATCGGAGACGGCGAGTCCTCGTCGTCCGCGCCCGAGAGCGGCGGCGCGAAGACCGTCGCCGGCAGCGGCACCGAACCCTCCGCCCCTCCCGAGCTCGCGTTCGCGTCCGCCCACGGGCTGCTCGCCGGCACCCCGTCCGACGCCGTCGGCTCGTAGTCGACCGGACGACCCGAAGGAGCACCGGCCGGAGCACCGGACCCGGCGCTCGCGGAAGCACCGGCATCCGCCGGAGCACCTGTACCCGCCGACGCAGCCGCGCCGGCGCCCGTACCCGCCGACGCCGATGCGGACGCCACCGCACCCGTCGTCTCCGGAGACGACGAACTCCCGCCCGCCTGCGAGGCGTTCGGGCCCTTCGGCGGGGCTGAGGGCAGGCCGAGCTTGTCCGCCGCATCCTGCAGCCACTCCGGCGGGCTCAGCAGGAACGACGTCGCGTTCAGATCGATCCGCTCCGGCGGCGCGGGCGCCGCTGCCCCCGCATCACCCTCGTCCGAGGCCCCGTACTCCTCCTCGTACCGCCGGATCACCTCACCCACCGGCAACCCCGGCCACAGCGTCGCCTCGCCGCTGTCCCGCGCGATGACCAGCCGCTGCCGGCCCCCGTCCGACGTCGGACCGTCCTCACGGTCCTCCGCCCACACGACGAAACCCAGCTCGAACTCCCGCACCCGCACCTCGCGGTGCTGGTACGCCGGCACGTCGCCGTTGATCCACTCCTCGGCGCGCTCCTGCGCCTGCGCGAACGTCACCACAGCCAGCTCACTCCCCCACCGGGACCACGGGCACGGCGCGCGCGAAGCCGCCGTCCACCATCAGGTTCGCCACCGTCTCCAGCTCCGGCGGATTGCCCGCCAGCCGCTGCAGGAATGCGTCGAAGTCCTCACCGCACGGCAGCAGCAACCGCTCCACGCGCTCGTTCACACTCCACCCGTCCTGATCCCGCGCGTCGTCGTACGCGCAGAACCACACCGACCCGACCCGATCGCCCTTCACCTTCACCGCGAGGATCCCGCCCTGCACGAACGCGACGCCCAGGTAATCCTTCGTCAGGTGATCGCGCAGACACTTGTTGACGTAGACGAGGTCGTTGACCCCCGCCTCCTCACGCACCGTGAAGAACGGCTGATCCACCAGCAGACCGAGCTCCGCGTCGAGCGCCGCGCCCACCGGCGCGCAACCGCCCGCCGCCTTCAGGAAGGAGCGGTACGCACCCGGCAGGCGGTACCCCAGGTCCTCCTCCACCCCGAGCAGTTGCTGCTCGGTCACCGACACCAGGCCCTTCGGCAGCCCGAAGTGCGTCGGCCGCGTCTCCTGCAGCGGACGCGTACCCCGCTTGCCGTGGTCGACGGCGGCCGTCGACACCCCGCCGTGGTGACGCAGCAACGCCTTCACCTCGACCGGGACCAGCTCCATCCGCCGGCTGCCCGCCACGTGGTGCCACGTCCAGCCGTGCGGGGTCGCCACCGCGGGAATCGTGTCCCACAGCTCGTGGCCGGTCGCGGCCAGCGCCGCGTTCGCCGACACGTAGTCCGTCAACCGCAGCTCGTCGACACCGAAACCCTCGGGCGGATCGGCGATCTCCGCCGCCGCACGGGCATACGGCGAGAAGTCCGGATAGCCGTGTTCGTCCACCCGCACCCCTCTGGGGTGCCGGGAGGCCCGGACCGGATCCGGGAAGTGCACGACCTGCCCGGCGTAAGCCGCGTTCGGTGGCGCGGCGTGCTGCCCGAGCCGACCTGTCGTCATGGCGGTTGCCCCCTGCGCTGGCTGCTGGCTGATTCCGCACAGCCTATGCGCTGCCACAAGCCCGCGACCCGGCCCGATGCCCCCACGACCACAGCCCGTGACCAACTGTCACGAGCGGATGACACACCGGCGATAGTTACGACACACCGACGGCGCGTTTGAGTACCCCGCTTCCACATGAGGCGTCCCATTTGGCACTCTGTTCCAGCAACTCGGGGGATTGCAGGAGGGGAAGACACGCACCATGTACGCAGCACCGACGCCCACGCAGGGTGACCCACGCCTCAACTGGAGCAGCACCGAGCCCACCCGCGCCCCGTTACTGCGCTTCCGCCGCGACGGCATCCTCCCCACCGTCGGCGCCGCGCTCTCCGTACGCGGCGAAACCCTCACCTGCACCGCGGGCCGCGGCGACCAGCCACCCGTCCTGCACGCACTCGTCCAGGACTTCCTCGACACCCTCACCAGCGGACAGCGCGAGCGCTTCACCGGCCGCTGCCCCGAGGCGATCCTGCTCTCCCGCCACCTCACCGCCACCGAGACCAGCCGCTCCAAGCGCGCCCAGCGCAAGCCGCTCACCCACGGCGAAGCCCGCCGCTCGCTCAGGCACGCCAAACTGACCGCACGCCGCATCCGCGAGGACGGCGACCCGCTGCACGGCAGCTACGCCGCCCCCTGCCGCTCCTGTACGGCGATGCTCGCCCACTTCGGAGTACGCACCGTCGACCCCACCTCCTCGACTGTCGAGAACGGCTGACCGCACCTTCATGCCCGACCACCTGAGCACCACCCGATTCCCGGTCAACGTCGACGCCGCCCTCCGCGAGGCGGGATGGCAACCGGGCCGCTGGGACATCAAACTCGCCGAACAGTGGGCCGACACGCTGCGCGCCCACGTCTCCCCGGGCGGCCACCGGCACAGGGTCTTCCCGGCGGCCGTCGAAGCCTGGGCGGAATTCGGCGGCCTGCGCGTCACGGCGCCGGGCAGCGGCCGGCAGATCGCCCCCGCGACCGTACGCTTCGACCCGCTGGCCGGCCTCCACCTGGCCCGCACCCTCGCGGACCTGGGGCGCGCGCTCGACACCGAGATCGCCCCGCTCGGGGAGGAAGGGGAGCAGCACCAGGCGGTGCTCGCGATCGACACGGAGGGCCGCGTGTACAGCCTGGACCACACGGGCGACTGGTTCCTTGGACGGGACATCGACACGGCCCTGTCGACGCTGATCACAGGAACCCAGCCGACGCGGCTCACCACGGGCTGAGCGGACGGCACGCCCCGTCCGCCGCACCGACGGCTACGCGGCCCGCTGCCCCACCGGCAGCACCGCCGACACCCGGAAGCCGCCCGCGTCCGTCGGACCCGACACGAACACGCCACCCAGCCGGGTCACCCGCTCCCGCATCCCGACCAGACCGTTCCCGCCGCTCGGCAGCTGGGCATCCGTCGCCGCCGCGTCCGAAGGACCGTTCTCGACCTGCATCGCGACCTCCGCGTCCCGGTGCGCGAGACGGACGACGACCTTCGCGCCGGCCGCATGCTTGTGGACGTTCGTCAACGCCTCCTGCACCACCCGGTACGCCGTCCGCTCGACCTCCTCCGCGTACGCCCGCACCTCCCCCAGCACCGTCAGCTCGACGACCACCCCGGCCTGCCGGGACTGCTCGACCAGATCCTCCAAGGCGTCCAGGCACGGCCCGTCCTCCGAGGCCGCCTCGGCCGCCGCAGCAGCCGCCAGACCCACGGCCTCCAACGGCACCACCGCCGGAGCCCGCACCTGCTCCTCCCGCAGCACACCCAACATCTCGCGCAGCTCCGTCAGCGCCTGCCGGCCCATGTCCCCGACCAGCGCCGCGTTCTTCACCGCCTTCTGCGGGTCCTTCAACGCGACCGCCTGCAACGCCGCCGCGTGCACCACCATCAACGACACCCGGTGCGCGACCACGTCGTGCATCTCCCGCGCGATCCGGGTCCGCTCCTCCTGCCGCGCCCACTGGGCCCGCTGCTCCGCCCGGTCGGCGAGCAGCGACAGCTCCTGCTCCAGACTGTCCGCGCGCTCCCGCAGGCTCTCCATCAGCCGACGGCGGGCCCCTATGTAGAGGCCGAAGAGAACCGGCGGCGCGTTGAGACCCAGCGTCATGATCACCGAGACGACCGGGACGTACCACCCACTGGGGTCAAAATCCTGCTGGTCGACATCCGCCTGCGCGACGTCCTGACGCACCCGCACCACGGTCACGACGAAGACGGCGACCGTCGACATACCGGCCAGAGCAGCCGTGATCCGACGGGGCACCTCGGAGGCGGCGAGCGTGTACAGCCCGACGATCCCCATCAGATAGCCCATCTCGGCGGGCGTCACGGCGATCGACACCAGCACGACGACGATCGGCCACCGGCGCCGCACCAGCAGCACGGACCCCACGATCAGCCCGAACAACACCCCCACGGGCACGGGCAACCCCGCCTGGTCGGCAAAGCCGACCCCCTCCAACCCGCACTCCAGCGCCGACACCACGGCCAGCCCGACATCGAGCACGGCACTACGCCGTCTCCCCCACCACCACCGGCCACGAGCAGTCACGCCCGCCGCCTCCTGGTCCGCCCCCGTTGTGGTCATGCCCTCCAGCGTACGGGCGGGGCGAGTCATTTTCCGGAGACGGCACGACCGGGCAGCGACGCGCGTCAACCACGTACACACACCCGTCCCTCGAACTGTTGAATCGCCCAGACTTTCGACCCGGACGTCCGGATTCCGGACGAAGGTGTTCATATGACTCCCGAGACAAGCCGGTACGCCGACTTCGAAAGCCTCCGCGAGCAGGCCCTCGCATTACGCCGCGAGGGCCTCAGCCTCCGCCAGATCCGAGACCGCCTGAAGGTCTACAACAACGACATGCTCCACCGCCTCGTGAAGGGGGAGCCGCCGCCCGAGTGGACGAAGCGCCCGAACGCGAAGGACGACCTCCGCGACCGGGCGCGGGAGCTGCGCCTCCGGGGAATGACGTACGACCAGATCCAGGTCGAGCTGGGCTGCTCCAAGAGCTCGATCTCGCTCTGGGTACGCGACCTCCCGAGGCCGGAGCGCAAGCGCACCCGCGAGGAGGCATCTGCGATCGCCAGGCGGGGGTGGGAGGTCACGCTCCAGCGACGCGACGAGGAGCGCCGCAGGACCAAGCGAGAGGCCGCGAGCGAGATCGGCGTGGTGACCGACCGCGAGCTGTTCCTTATGGGCGTCGCGCTGTACTGGGCCGAGGGGACGAAGTCCAAGCCCCACCGCCGACAGGAACGGATCACGTTCGTCAACAGCGACCCGAACATGATCAAGCTCTTCCTCGACTGGCTCCGACTCCTCGGCGTCGAGGACGAACGGTTGCGCTTCTACGTGCACATCCACGAAACGGCCGATGTCGCGACAGCGGAGCGATTCTGGGCCGAGCTGGTCGGCATGGGCCCCGCCTCCTTCAACAAAACCTCGCTCAAGAAGCACAGCCCGAAGACCAACCGCAAGAACACGGACGCGGAGTACCGAGGCTGCTTGGTGATCCAAGTCCACCAAAGTGCAGAGCTCTACCGTCGCGTCGAGGGCTGGTGGTGCGGCATAGTAGGGGCTGCTCCGGCATCCCTTCCGGGAAATCGGACATAGCGGGCGAACCATCCCGGATCGTCTAAAGGTAGGACAAATGGTTTTGGTCCATTGAATGAGGGTTCGATTCCTTCTCCGGGAGCTGTTCGGTTCGGGTCCTGACCACCTCGGTCGGGACCCGCACTCATTTCCGAACCTAAACCCCCCGGTATCCTGCGGATGTCCACCACCCGAAGCCGAAGGGCATTCCCGTGAGCGCCAACCGCCCGGCCGCCGTCGTCGTCCTCGCAGCGGGTGAGGGCACCCGCATGAAGTCGAAGACCCCCAAGGTCCTGCACGAAATCGCCGGACGTTCCCTCGTCGGACACGTCGTGTCCGCCGCGCGGGAGCTGGAGCCCGAGCAGCTCGTCGTGATCGTCGGGCACGCCCGCGAGCAGGTCACCGCGCATCTCGACGCGCACTACGCCGGCACCCGTACCGCCGTGCAGCACGAGCAGAACGGCACCGGTCACGCCGTCCGTATGGGTCTCGAGGAGCTGGGCCAGGCCCCCGACGGGACCGTCGTCGTCGTGTGCGGCGACACTCCGCTGCTCTCCGGGGAGACCCTGAAGGCGCTCGCCGGCACGCACGCCGCCGACGGCAACGCCGTCACCGTGCTGACCGCCGAGGTGCCGGACTCCACCGGCTACGGGCGCATCGTCCGGGACGCCTCGGGTGCGGTCACGGCGATCGTCGAGCACAAGGACGCGACGGAGGAGCAGCGGGCGATCCGGGAGATCAACTCCGGGGTGTTCGCGTTCGACGGCCGGCTGCTCGCCGATGCGCTCGGCAAGGTGCGTACGGACAACAGCCAGGGTGAGGAGTACCTCACGGACGTGCTGTCGATCCTCCGCGAGGCGGGGCACCGGGTCGGTGCTTCGGTGGCAGGTGACCACCGGGAGATCCTGGGGATCAACAACCGGGTCCAGCTCGCCGAGGCGCGTGCGCTGCTGAACCAGCGCCTGCTCGAGCGGGCGATGACGGCCGGCGTCACGATCGTCGATCCGTCCTCCGTTCTCGTGGATGTCACGGTGACGTTCGAGCCGGATTCGGTCATCCACCCGGGTACGCAGCTGCTCGGGGTCACGCACATCGGTGAGGACGCCGAGGTGGGTCCGAACTCGCGTCTGAAGGACACGCGGGTCGGCAGGGGCGCCCGGGTGGACAACACGGTCGCCGACTCGGCCGTGATCGGCGAGCGCGCGTCGGTGGGTCCGTTCGCGTACCTCCGTCCGGGCACGAACCTCGGTCTGAAGGCCAAGGCGGGCACGTACGTGGAGATGAAGAACGCCACGATCGGCGAGGGCACGAAGGTCCCGCACCTCTCCTACGTGGGCGACGCGACGATCGGCGAGTACACGAACATCGGCGCCGCGAGCGTCTTCGTGAACTACGACGGTGAGGCGAAGCACCACACCACGATCGGGTCGCACTGCCGGACCGGGTCGGACAACATGTTTGTGGCACCCATCACGATCGGGGACGGTGCGTACACCGCCGCGGGGTCCGTCATCACGAAGGACGTACCGGCCGGTTCGCTCGCTGTCGCCCGGGGCCAGCAGCGGAATATCGAGGGTTGGGTGGCTCGGAAGCGGCCCGGCAGCGCGGCTGCGCAGGCCGCTCAGGCGGCGTCGGAGGAGCCCGCCGGCGAAAGCTGACCGGAAACGGGTGCGTCGAACTCGGCGTACCGTGATACGTGCACATAAATTCGGCTGGCTCGCACACGCGCACGGGAGCGCGGAGTTCGCGGCCAGAAGACACGTCTGAGGAGACAGTGCTGTGACCGGGATCAAGACGACCGGCGAGAAGAAGCTGATGCTCTTCTCCGGCCGCGCCCACCCCGAGCTGGCCGAGGAGGTCGCGCACCAGCTGGGTGTCGGCCTCGTGCCGACCAAGGCTTTCGACTTCGCGAACGGTGAGATCTACGTCCGTTTCCAGGAGTCGGCTCGTGGCGCGGACTGCTTCCTGATCCAGAGCCACACGGCTCCGATCAACAAGTGGATCATGGAGCAGCTGATCATGATCGACGCTCTGAAGCGGGCTTCCGCGCGGAGCATCACCGTGATCATCCCGTCGTACGGCTATGCCCGTCAGGACAAGAAGCACCGTGGCCGTGAGCCGATCTCGGCCCGTCTGGTGGCGGACCTGCTGAAGACCGCGGGTGCGCACCGCATTCTCACGGTGGACCTGCACACGGACCAGATCCAGGGCTTCTTCGACGGTCCGGTGGACCACCTGTCGGCGCTCCCGGTCCTGGCGGACTACGTGGGCAACAAGGTCGACCGCTCGAAGCTGACGATCGTCTCTCCGGACGCGGGCCGGGTGCGTGTCGCCGACCGTTGGTGCGACCGTCTGGACGCGCCGCTGGCGATCGTGCACAAGCGCCGTGACAAGGACGTCGCCAACCAGGTGACGGTCCACGAGGTCGTGGGTGACGTGAAGGGCCGCGTCTGTGTCCTGGTCGACGACATGGTGGACACGGGTGGCACGATCTGCGCCGCGGCCGACGCGCTCTTCGCGCACGGCGCGGAGGACGTCATCGTGACGGCGACGCACGGCATCCTCTCCGGGCCGGCGGCGGACCGTCTGAAGAACTCGAAGGTGAGCGAGTTCGTGTTCACGGACACGCTCCCGGTGCCGAGCTCCCTGGAGCTCGACAAGATCACGGTCCTGTCGATCGCCCCGACGATCGCGCGCGCCGTGCGCGAGGTGTTCGAGGACGGCTCGGTGACGAGCCTCTTCGAGGAGCACTAGGCACGTACACGAAAAGGGCCGCTTCCCCCTCGGGGAAGCGGCCCTTTTCGGTCGTCTAGGGGCGGTCGATGGCGAACGTGGGTGACGTCCACGTCTCGGTGTCGGCCGGCTCGCTGCCCAGCGCCTTGATGACGGTGAGCTTCAGGACGTACTCACCGTCGGGGACGGTGAGCGTCCGGTTCCCTCTCTTCGTCACGCCGTTGAACGGGAAGAAGTAGAAGTCGTCGGGCCCGGCGCTGCGTCGGTGGTACTGGAAGTCCACGGCCGTGTGCCAGGCGCGCCCGGTGGCGGCTTCGAAGACCTCGATGCGCACGCGGCGTACCTGGTGGTCGAGGTGGGCGAGGACGTACGGGACGTTGGTCCCGCCGGCCATGGAGAAGGTGGGGGACGCCGACGGCACCTTGCGGAAGTCGTCGCCGTCCCAGCGGGCGAGCCAGGGGAAGCCGTTCACGGTCGGGGTGAGGACCGGGATGGACTGGTAGTCGCCCTTGAAGCCGGTGTAGGGGACGCGGTAGACCTCGGCGGTCTCCTGGGTGTCGGTGAGGGTGAGGTAGCCGCCGTAGAGGCCTCGGTCCGCGAGGGACGTGGGCGCGGTGATGGTGGCGGTGACGGTCGCGGTTCCGCCGCCGGGCACGGTCACCTGGGTGATCGGGTTTCCGGCCGAGGTGAAGGCGACGGTGGCCGGTGCGTCGTGCTGGGTGACGTCGAAGGTGTCGGGTCCGGTGGCTCGTGCCGGGGCGTGGGTGAGCTGGTAGGTCCGCGCCGTGTTGCTCGTGTTCCTGATGGTGAGGGTGCGCGTCGCGGGTCCGGCCTGGCTCTCGCCGAGGGCGAGCTTGCTGGGCTCGACTCGCGCCTTGGCGAGGACGGCGCCGGGGATGTCGAGCAGGCCGCCGCCCTGTCGGTGCACGTTGTCGAGGGCGCCGGCTGCGTTGGCCTGCGGCTTGGGGTCGGCGGTGTTCTGGAGGAGGGTGCGCAGGGCGCCGGGAGAGGCGTTCGGCTTGGCCTCCAGGAGCAGCGCGACGGCGCCGGCGACGTGCGGGGCGGCCATGGAGGTGCCGCTGAGGGTGCCGTAGCTGCCCTGTTCGACGGGGATGGTGGAGCGGATGAAGCCGCCCGGGGCGCCGAGGTCGGGCTTGACGGCGAGGTCGGGGCTCGGCCCGTAGGAGCTGAAGGACGAGATCTGATTGCCGGTGGCGTTGGGGAAGCGCGCGCTGTCGGCGGTCCAGGTCATGGTGACGGGCCCGTCTGCGAGCCGGCCGTCGATGAGGACGCCTTCGGTGTCGGAGACGGTGACGACGGGGATGGTGACGGGCGGTTCGCCGGACAGGCTTCCGGCGAAGCGGCCGGGCACGTTGTTGTAGAGGACGACTCCGGCCGCTCCGGCGAGCTCGGCGTTCCTGGCCTTGGTGTGGAAGAAGCAGGTGCCGCGCCGGATGAGGGCGACCTGGCCGGTGAGGCTGCCGGCGGGCAAGGGCTCGCAGGCGTCGTCGGTGGTGCTGGGCGTGCCGGTCCGGGCCATGGGGAAGCTGCCGCTGGTGGGTGGTGCCGGTGCTCCCAGGGCCGGGAAGTACCCGATCCTCGTCCCGTCCGGGCTGATCGTGAACGTCGCCAGGTCGATGTGGGTGTTGTCGAAGGATGCGACGCCGATCGTCTGGTTGGCGACGCCGGGGGCGCTGCCGGAGTACAGGCCGTCCTGGCCTTCGTTGCCGATCGCCGCGACGACCGGGATGCCCCGGCGGACGAGCCGGTCGGCTCCTTGGGCGAAGGGGTGCTGGGGCCAGGCGAAGGAGCCGCCGAAGGACATGTTGACCACGTCCACGCGGTCGGCGTAGGCGCGCTCCATGGCCTGGAGGGCGATGTCGACGGTCACCTCGCCCGTGCATCCGAAGACCCTGTAGGCGGTGAGGGAGACGCCGGGTGCGACGCCCTTGACCTGGCCGTTCGCGCCGATGTTGCCGGCGACGTGGGTGCCGTGGCCGTCGCAGTCGTCCGGGTCGGCGTCGGGGGCGGGGGGTGTGTCCTCGCCGGTGAAGTCGTCGCCGACGAAGTCGTGGCCGCCGACGACGCGGCAGCCGGGTCCGAAGCAGCCGCCGAGGTCGGGGTGGTGGTAGTCGATGCCGGTGTCGATGACGCCGACGGTGATGCCGGTGCCGGTGAGTCCGTGTTCGTTCTGTGCGATGTCGGCGCCGGTCATCGCGATCGCGGTGGCGAGCTGGGGGTCGGCGACGTCCTGCCTCGGGGGGAGCGCGACGGTGTCGACCGGGTAGACCGCCTTCACGCCCGCGAGCTGGGTGAGGGTGTCGAGCTGGGAGGCGGCGAGCTTGATCGAGAGCCCGTTCCAGAGGGTGTCGAAGGCGCGGCGTTCGGTGTAGTCCAGGCCTCTGCCACGTGCCTCCGCACGGAAGGCGGCCTTTTCGCGCCGGGTCGTGTTGAGGCTGGTGCCGTCGGCGGTCGGCGGGCTCTGGAGCTCGACGAACCACAGGTCGGGGTTCTCCGCCGTCGCCCCGGGCACGGCACGCCCCTCCTGCGCGGACACGGCGGGCGCGGCGGGCGCGGCGATTATCACCGCGGCGGCCGAGAAGAGCGCGAGCGCGCGAACCAGGTGGCCAGTTCCCTTGGGCATGTCTCCTCCGTCGCGAGATGGCGTCGCCGTCGACGCCCGCGAGGTGGTTCTCCCTGGACTGCCCGGGTTTAACGCATGGGCATCATTTATGCCGCCCTTATGACGCACGAGATGCCGCCACCGGGAGGATCCGGCCGCGTCTCAGAGGCAGCCGGACGCCGGCCGGGCCCGGGGTCGGGTGATCCAATTGGGTGGCGGGGCCGGCGGCGAGTAGACTGCCGTAGTTGCTCGGCGAGGGAGGCCGTACCCAGCGAGGTACGGCGGTCCGTTATCGACGCGCTCTTCGTAGCAGGCCATCGCCAGTCGTGGCCGGGTGACAGTCACATTCGTCACCATCTACGAGGAGTGCACATGTCCGAGGTGAAGCTCGCCACCGAGACCCGTACCGAGTTCGGCAAGGGTGCGGCGCGCCGCGTCCGCCGCGAGGGCAAGGTCCCCGGCGTTCTCTACGGTCACGGCACCGAGCCGGTCCACATCACCCTGCCGGGCCACGAGCTGCTGCTCGCCCTGCGTACCCCGAACGTCCTGCTCTCCCTCGAGCTCGAGGGCAAGAACGAGCTGGCGATCCCGAAGGCCGTGCAGCGCGACCCGCTGAAGGGCTTCCTCGAGCACGTCGACCTGCTCCTCGTGAAGCGCGGCGAGAAGGTCACCGTCGAGATCGTCATCGAGACCGAGGGTGAGCTGGCCCCGGGCAGCTTCCTGGTGGAGCACGTGCTGAACACGCTCTCCGTCGAGGCCGAGGCCACCCACATCCCCGAGTCCGTCACGGTCTCCATCGAGGGCCTGGAGGCCGGTGCCTCCATCCTCGCCAAGGACATCGCGCTGCCGAAGGGCACCACCCTGGTGACCGACGAGGACGCCGTCGCCATCCAGATCCTGGCCGCGCAGGCCGAGGAGCCGGCCGCCGAGGCCGCCGAGGGCGAGGCCGCCGAGGGCGCCGAGGCCTGAGCCGTAGGCTCTGCTTGACGCGACGGGGTGACGGGCCGTGCGGCCCGTCACCCCGTTTCTTCTGTTCACATGCCGGTACGCACACGAGGAGACGAGACCCCCATGACGGACGACGCGAACGCCCCCTGGCTGATCGTCGGTCTCGGCAATCCGGGGCCGGAGTACGCGGCCAACCGCCACAACGTGGGTTTCATGGTGGTGGACCTGCTCGCGGACCGCATCGGCGGGAAGTTCAAGCGGGCGCAGAAGGCGCAGGCGCAGGTCGTCGAGGGCCGGATGGGTCCTCCCGGGCCCGCGAACCGTCGGGTGATCCTCGCGAAGCCGATGTCGTACATGAACCTGTCGGGCGGCCCGGTGACGGCGCTGCGCGATTTCTACAAGGTGCCGACGGCGCACATCGTGGCGATCCATGACGAGTTGGACATCGACTACGGCGTGCTGCGGCTGAAGATCGGCGGCGGCGACAACGGCCACAACGGTCTGAAGTCGATGACGAAGGCGATGGGTGCCGAGTACCACCGGGTGCGGTTCGGGATCGGCCGTCCGCCGGGTCGGATGCAGGTCGCGGACTTCGTCCTGAAGGACTTCTCCTCGACGGAGCGCAAGGAGCTCGACTACTTCGTGGACCGGGCGGCGGACTCCGTCGAGTGCCTGGTGGCGGAGGGTCTGGAGCGCGCGCAGTCCGCGTACAACTCCTGACCGACTCGCCGAGACGGTACGACTGTACGATCGCGGACCATGACGCACGCCCGTAACGCCGCCATGGTCCTGGTCGCCCTGCTGCTCGTCGTCGCGGGCGTCTGGTCGTCCTGGGGCACGGCGCAGCACGTCCTGCTGTCCAAGGGCCGTGAGCACGGCACTCTGACGGTGACCGGCTGCAACGAGGAGACGTGCAGCGGCCGTTACACCCCGGACGGTCCGCCCTCGCCGCACTCCACGCTGACCATCGACCGGTCGGTGGCGGCCGGCAAGGGCCAGACCCTTCCGGTGGTGGTGAAGCCGGGTACGACGGAGGCGGTACGGACGGGGTGGGGCGGCGGCCTGCACGCCTGGCTGCCGCTGGGCGGGGCGCTGTTGCTCGCGGCGCCGCTCGTCGGGGGCGGGCTGCGGCTGACGAGGACGGCGTGGTCGCTGGCGGGGGTCGGGGGCGCGCTGCTGCTGGCGGCGTTCTTCGCGCTCTGAGAGCGATTCCGGACAGCGTGGCTCGATCGCGCCGGATTGTTATGACCCGTGGGTTAAACGTGACTTAAAGGTGCCGCTAGGCTGCCCCCGCCACCTCCCACGGCAACCCTCTCATCTCTCAGATGGACGACTGCACATGCGACGATCCCTCATCCCCGCCGGCGCGCTGGTCGCGGCCGTGGCGGGTTCCCTCGTGCTGGCGCCCGCCGCCTCCGCCACTGGCAAGCACGGCGACAACGGCACCGTGAAGATCCACGACTCGAAGACCGGTGAGGAGCTCCGCAAGAACGAGCCCAAGGTCTGCAGCTTCTACGTCGACGCCTTCGGCTTCGACGCCGGCCAGAAGGTGAACTGGCACATCGAGGCCTGGGCGAACAACGACCAGGACAAGGGCACCACGGTCAAGTCCGGCGTCATCACGCTCGACGCCGACGGCCACGAGCGCACCGAGGACATGACCCTCCCCGACGGCCAGTACAAGCTGTTCTGGAACTGGGAGGGCGAGAACGGCCGCGCCAAGCACAAGGTCTTCAAGTCCAAGTGCAAGCCGGCCGAGACCCCGTCGACCTCGGCCAGCCCGTCCGTGACCCCGTCGGGCACGCCGAGCGAGTCGTCGACGCCCGGCACGCCGGGTCAGACGCCGTCCGCCACGGACTCCGCGGCGGCCGGTGCGACCCCGTCCGCCTCCGGCGACAGCAAGACCGGCGGTGACCTGGCCGAGACCGGCTCCAGCGCCCCCGTCGGCATCATCGCCGCCGCCGCCGTCGCCCTCGCGGGTGCCGGTGCCTTCCTGGTGACGCGCCGCCGCAAGGCTCAGCAGCACTGAGGCAGTTCATGACGGTGCCCCCGTCGGAATCCACGGATTCCGACGGGGGCACCGTCATGTTCCGGCACGGAGAGTTCGGATCCCGCAGGTCCGGGACGCATGGCTACTGGCCAGTTGCCTCTTCGGGAGCAGGCGCCGGAGAGGCGCCCACGAGCTTGCGGAGGAAGCGGTCGACCTGATCCTCCAACGGGGGCCAGTTGTGGTCGCGCTGGTTGACCCGCATCGAGACCGCGCCGTGCACAGCGGCGCGCAGGTCGAGGGCGACCGTGGAAGCGTCGTCCGCGGGGGCGAGGCCGGCGTCCATGCATCTTTGGACCGCGGCCGTGGTCATGCGTCCGAGTTCTTCCTTGAAGCGCATGTCCGCACGCTGGTTGAGGGTGCTCTCGTGCAGCACCTTGTAGAGCCCCGGGTGGTCGTGTGCCCAGACGCCGAGTACGAGGGTCCGGGCGCGAAGTTGGGCGACCGGGTCTTCTTCGGCGAGCTCGGCTTGCTGCACGGCGAGCATGAGGTCGCGGTGGCAGCGCTCCAGCGCGGCCAGGACGAGCGCGTCGCGGTCGGGAAAGTGGAGGTACACCGATGTCGCGGCGACGTGGATCTCCCGGGCGACGGCCCGGAGGGACAGAGTCTGGTCGTCGCCCAGCTCGTCGAGCATGCCGAGAGTGGCGGCGATGACCTCCTCGCGGAGACGTTCGCCCTGGCCTCGGGGGTTACGCCCGCGCGGTTGTCGCTTGCTCGGTGACGTGGCATCCACGGTGATCGATTGTATCCGCACGATCGTTGCCCTACAGTCGTAGCGCTACAGCTGTTCACTTATGAGGGGGAGTCATGTCGAGCGCACGACTTGAAGAGAACAAGCAAACCGTCCTGGCCTTCTACCAGGCCGCGATCAACGACAAGGACCACGACGCGGCCTCGAAGCTGCTCAGCCACCGCTACGTGCAGCACAACCCCCGGATCGCGGACGACCTCGAGGGCTTCCGGGAGTTCGTCGAGACCCTCAGGGCGGACTTCCCCCACCTCCACGCCGAGGTGAAGCGGATCTTCGCCGAGGGCGACCACGTGATCGCCCATGTCCACGGCGTCCGGGTACCGGGCGGTCCCGGAACGGCGATCGTCGACATCTTCCGCATGGAGGACGGCCGGATCGCCGAACACTGGGACGTCATGCAGCAGATCCCCGAGGAGGCGCGGAACCGGAACGGCATGTTCTGATCATGACGCCGGCCCCGATCGGGTGATCTTGCGGGCGACCGTCCGGACCGTGGGGCCGTTGTGGCTGGAGGGCCGGGGCGGGCGGTCGGAGGGCTGCTGCCATCGGCGGATCGTCGACGCCGTGCGCCACCGGACAGAAGCCCCCGCCGGAAGGATTCCGGCGGGGGCTTCTGTCTGCTGTACGAAAGGCGTCAGCCGGTGTTGCGCAGGCCCGCGGCCACGCCGTTCACCGTGAGCAGCAGGGCCCGGGCGAGCAGCGGGTCCGGGTCCTCGCCGCGCTCGGCCGCCGCGCGCTGGCGGGCCAGCAGGGCGACCTGGAGGTAGGAGATCGGGTCCAGGTAGGCGTCGCGGATGGCGAAGGTCTGCTGGAGCACCGGGTTGGAGTCGAGGAGCTTCTGGCCGCCCGTCACCTTGAGGACCTCGGCGACGGTGAGCGCGTGCTCCTCCTCGATGGTGGCGAAGACGTGCTTGAGCTCGTCCGGCACGAGGGTGTCGACGTAGTGGCGGGCGATCCGCAGGTCCGTCTTCGCGAGCGTCATCTCGACGTTGGCGAGGAAGTTGCGGAAGAAGTGCCAGCGCTCGTACATCTCGCCGAGGACCTCGTCGAGGCCGGCCTCGCGCAGCGCCTTGAGGCCGGAGCCGACGCCGTACCAGCCGGGGACGATCTGCCGGGACTGCGTCCAGCCGAACACCCACGGGATGGCCCGCAGTCCGTCCAGGCCGGCGCCGGAGTCGGGGCGGCGCGAGGGCCGGGAGCCCAGGTGCAGGTCGGCGAGCTGGTCGACGGGGGTGGCGGCGAAGAAGTACGACGGCAGGTCGGGGTCCTCGACGAGCCTGCGGTACGCGGTGTGGGCGGCGTCGGAGACGGTGTCCATGGCCGCGTCCCAGCGGGCCAGCGCCTCGTCGGACTGGCGCGGCGCGGTGTGCAGGGCGGAGGCCTGCAGGGTGGCGGCGACGGTCAGTTCGAGGTTCTCCCGGGCGAGCGACGGGATGAGGTACTTGTCGGAGATGACCTCGCCCTGCTCGGTGACCTTGATCTCGCCCTCCAGGGTGCCCCAGGGCTGGGCGAGGATCGCGTCGTGCGAGGGGCCGCCGCCGCGGCCGACGGTGCCGCCGCGGCCGTGGAAGAGGCGGAGGCGTACGCCGTAGCGGTGGGCGACGTCGCGCAGGCGGCGCTGGGCGCGGTGGATCTCCCACTGGCTGGTGGTGATGCCGCCGAACTTGGAGGAGTCGGAGTAGCCGAGCATGACCTCCTGGACGTCGCCGCGGAGCGAGACGAGGCGGCGGTAGGAGGGGTCGGCGAGCATCCCGTCGAGGATGACGTCGGCGGCCTTCAGCTCGTCGGTGGTCTCCAGGAGCGGCACGATGCCGATCTTGGCCCAGCCGCCGTGCAGGTCGATCAGGCCGGCCTCGCGGGCGAGGACGGCCGCGGCGAAGACGTCGTCGGCGCCCTGGCACATCGAGATGATGTACGACTCGATGACCTCGGGGCCGAAGCGCTCGAAGGACTCCTTGATCGTGTGGAACACGCCGAGGGTCTTCTGGCCGGCCGCGTCCAGCGGGGCGGGCGTGGGCGCGAGCGGGCGGCGGGAGCGCAGCTCCTTGGCGAGCAGCTTCTGCCGGTAGTCGCGCGGCATGTCGGCGTACCGCCAGGACTCCTCGCCCAGCCTGTCGAAGAGCTGGCCGAGCGCGTGGTGGTGGGCGTCGGCGTGCTCGCGGACGTCCATGGTGGCGAGCTGGAGGCCGAACGCGGACAGGGTGCGGATGGTGCGGTCCATCCGGCCCTCGGCGAACAGGGCGCCGCGGTGCTCGCGCAGCGAGGTCTGGATCAGGGCGAGGTCGTGGACCAGCTCGGAAGTGCCGAGGTAGTCGCGGCCCTCCTGGTGCGGGGTGCCCTTGGCCAGGCGCTCGCGGGTGTTGACGAGCTTCTGGCGGATGCAGGTGGCCTTGAGCCGGTACGGCTCCTCGGCGTTGAGGCGCTTGTAGCGGGGGCTGATCTCCGGGAGGCGCTCCAGGTCGCGCTGGAGGGAGGTGAGGAGTTCCTCGGTGGCCCCCGCGTAGCGGATGGAGTTGGAGAGGAAGCCGCGCAGCTCGTCGATGAGGTCGAGGGCGTCGGTGATGCCGTGCTCGTGCTGGAGGATCAGCACGTCCCAGGTGACCTGCGGGGTGACGTTGGGGTTGCCGTCGCGGTCGCCGCCGATCCAGCTGCCGAAGGTGAGCGGGCGGGTGCCGGCGGGCAGCTCGATGCCGACGCGCTCCAGCTCGGCGGCGAGGTCCTCCAGGACGTCGCCGACGGCGCCGGCGTGCAGCTCGTCGAGGTAGTAGATGGCGTTGCGGGCCTCGTCGGCGGGCTCGGGGCGGACGACCCGGAGTTCGTCGGTCTGCCAGATGAGGTCGATGTTCTCGGCGAGCCGCAGGTCGTGGCGGCGCCGGTCGGCCTCGATGACCGGGGTCTCCAGGAGGGCGGCGATCCGGCGGAGCTTGTTGAGGACCGAGCGGCGGGCGGCCTCGGTGGGGTGCGCGGTGAACACGGGCCGTACGTTGAGGTTCCGTACGGTCTCGCGGACGTGCTCGGGGTCGCCGTCCTTGAGCATGTCGGCGGTGCGGGCGAGCAGTCCGCCCTCGGCGGCGCGCTTCTCGCGCATCTCGCGGCCGCGGTGGACCTGCTCGGTGACGTTCGCCAGATGGAAGTACGTGGAGAAGGCGCGCACCAGCTTGGTGGCGGTCTCCAGGTCCGTCTCGCCGAGCAGCTCGGCGGCCGCCTCGGTGTCCTCGCGGGTGAGGCTGCGGACCTTCTCGACGAGGTCGAGAAGCTCGTGTCCCTCCTGGCGGACGAGGGTCTCGCCCAGCAGGTCGCCCAGTCGGCGGATGTCGGAACGCAGCTCGGCGCTGGCGGTGGGGGTCTGGTCGGCACTGCTCACAGGTGCGGCTCCTTGCAGTGTTTGAGCACGTCTGGAGGGGTACTGGAGGCTGCGGACCGCGCTGTCCGACGCACACAGGATAGGTGTCCACTCCCTGGACTCCCCGCCAGGGCGTGGGCCGCGGGAACCGCCCATAAACCCCCGGCACCCCCAGGGGGCGCAATGGCCCGCATTGCGCGCGCCCCCCCCCGGGCCAACAAAAGGAGGCGGACGGTTAGGGGGGCGGCGGATCCGGCCCTGATCCGCCGGACACGCCCTGGCTCCTCTTGCGCCCTCTTGCCGCGCGCCACCGCGCTGCCATACTTACGTCGCCGTAGGTTACGGAGGCGTAGCCACGCGCGCTTTTTGTCCCATTCCGCTCACTTTCATCCTCGCCTTCATCCCACATCCCTTCATCCCCAGGGGACACCCATGACCACAAGCCCCGACTTGCTCGAAACCGAACAGGCCCTGCCCCCCGCCACGCTCGGCGGCGACAAGAAGCGATCGATCGAGCAGATCACGCTGCTGCTGTTCATCACGGTGCCCTTCATCGCCCTGGTCGCGGCCGTGCCGCTGGCCTGGAGCTGGGGCGGAGTGTCCTGGCTCGATCTGGGCCTGCTGGTCGCGATGTACTACATCGGCTGCCACGGCATCACGATCGGCTTCCACCGTTACTTCACCCATGGCTCCTTCAAGGCCAAGCGGCCGCTGCGGATCGCGCTGGCGATCATGGGCTCGCTCGCGGTGGAGGGTCCGCTGGTGCGCTGGGTGGCGGACCACCGCAAGCACCACAAGTTCTCCGACGCGGAGGGCGACCCGCACTCGCCGTGGCGCTTCGGCGAGACGGTGCCGGCCCTGATGAAGGGGCTGTGGTGGGCACACATCGGCTGGATGTTCGACGAGGAGCGCACGCCGCAGGCGAAGTACGCGCCCGACCTGATCAAGGACCCGGCGATCCGCCGGATCTCCCGCGACTTCATCTTCTGGACGATGCTGTCGCTGGCGATCCCGCCGCTGGTCGGCGGTCTGGTGACGATGTCCTGGTGGGGCGCGTTCACGGCGTTCTTCTGGGGTTCGCTGGTGCGGGTCGCGCTGCTGCACCACGTCACGTGGTCGATCAACTCGATCTGTCACGCGGTCGGCAAGCGCCCCTTCAAGTCCCGTGACCGCTCCGGCAACGTGTGGTGGCTGGCCGTGCTGTCCTGCGGCGAGTCCTGGCACAACCTGCACCACGCAGACCCGACGTCGGCGCGGCACGGGGTGCTGCGGGGCCAGGTCGACTCCAGCGCGCGGCTGATCCGCTGGTTCGAGCAGCTGGGCTGGGCGTACGACGTGCGCTGGCCGAACGCCTCCCGGATCGAAGCCCGGCGCCGGGGCGAGCCCGTCGACGCGGCATGATGGAGAACGTGGCGATCGACGGCAGTACCAGCAGCAGCGAGAACAAGCCCCGGCGTGGCCGCCGGGTGAGGATGACGGGCGCGGAGCGCCGGGAGCAGCTGCTGGACATCGGCCGGACGCTCTTCGCCGAGAAGGGCTTCGAGGGCACGTCGGTGGAGGAGATCGCGGCGAAGGCCGGGGTCTCCAAGCCGGTGGTGTACGAGCACTTCGGCGGCAAGGAGGGGCTGTACGCGGTCGTCGTCGACCGGGAGATGCGGCAGCTGCTCGACATGGTGACCGGAGCGCTGACGGCGGGCCATCCGCGTGAGCTCCTGGAGCAGGCGGCGTTCGCGCTGCTCGACTACATCGAGCGGTACACGGACGGTTTCCGGATCCTGGTCCGCGATTCCCCGGTGGCGCAGTCGACCGGCACGTTCGCCTCGCTGATCAGTGACATCGCCACGCAGGTCGAGGACATCCTGGGTCTGGAGTTCAAGGCCCGCGGCTTCGATCCGAAGCTGGCCCCGCTGTACGCGCAGGCGCTGGTGGGCAGTGTGGCGCTGACGGGCCAGTGGTGGCTGGACGTCCGCAAGCCGAAGAAGGCGGAGGTCGCCGCGCACCTGGTGAATCTGGCGTGGCACGGCCTGGACGGTCTCGAGCAGAAGCCGCGGCTGATAGGACACCGCAAGAGCTGACGGCACCGGCCCCGCTCCCCGCGGACGGCAGTGGTCCTGCTCCCCGCGGACGGCAGCGGTCCTGCTCCCGCAGGTGCGCCGCTTCTCCTCCACACGGGCGCCCCGCACCGGATCTCCGGCGCGGGGCGCCCGTGTGTCACGACCGCTTCGTCGCGACGGCGAAGATGCGCCGGAAGGGGAAGACCGTGCCGTGCGGCCCCGGCGGGTACGCCTCGCGCAGCAGGTCGCGGTACTGGGTGAGGAAGGCGGTGGTCGCTTCCTGGTCGCCCTCCAGTGCGGTCAGTACGGGGCGCAGGGCCGTGCCCTTGACCCAGTCGAGGACCGGGTCCTCGCCCGGCAGGAGTTGTGAGTAGGTGGTCTCCCAGGTGTCGGTCTCGCAGCCGAGGTCGGCAAGGCGGTTCAGATAGTCGGCCGCGTCGAGGACATGGACGAATCGGCGCCCTTCGCCGTCGAGGCGGTCGCGCCATTGCGGGGCGTCGCAGAGTTCGCCGAGCAGGGCGTGGCTGGGCGAGGTGAAGTTGCCGGGGACCTGGAAGGCGAGCGTTCCGCCCGGCTTGAGGCCGTCGATCCAGGCGGCGAAGGACTCGGGGTGGTTGGGGACCCATTGGAGGGCGGCGTTGGAGACGATCAGGTCGTAGGGCTCTTCGGGGGTCCAGTGGGCGGCGTCGGCGCGCCGGAAGTCGAGCCAGCCGCCGCTGGCCGTCGTGCCGGCCCAGTCCTTCTCCGCCCGTTCCAGCATGTCGGGCGAGAGGTCGAAGCCGGAGATGTGGGCGTCGGGCCAGCGGTCGGCGAGCAGGACGGTCACATTGCCGGGGCCGCAACCGAGGTCGGCGATCCGGGCGGGACGGTCAACGGTGGGGAGGTGCGGTATTCGGGCGAGGAGATCGAGGAACGGGCGGGTTCGGTGGCCGGAGTGCCGGAGGTACTGCTGCGGGTCCCACGTCGGTGCGGCAGATGCAGGAGATGGTGCGGAATGCATGTTCGAGCCCCCTTGCTGGAACGAGTTGCCGAAGCGGAACAGGGTTCCGGCCCGGTCCTTCCCCATAGTCCAGCGGAATATATCTTGACGTCAAGAGACTTTATGTCAACAGACCCTCTACACTGATCGACATGGAGGACGAGGTCGACCGGCTGGTCGCTGCATGGCGCCGCGAGCGCCCGGACCTCGACGTGGAACCGCTCGAGGTGCTGAGCCGCGTCTCACGGCTCGCCCGCCACCTCGACCGCGCCCGTCGGCTCGCTTTCTCCGAGCACCAGCTGGAGCCCTGGGAGTTCGACGTCCTGACGTCGCTGCGCCGCGCCGGCGCCCCGTACCAGCTCTCCCCCGGCCAGCTCCTCACCCAGACGCTGGTCACCTCAGGCACCATGACCAACCGCATCGACAGGCTCACCAAGAAGGGCCTGGTCGAGCGGCTGCCCGACCCCAGCGACCGGCGCGGGGTCCTGGTCCGCCTCACCCCCGAGGGCCGCGACAGGGCCGACCAGGCGCTCGCCGGGCTGCTCGCCCAGGAGCGGGCCATCCTGGCCCAGCTCTCCCGCGCCCAGCGCGGTGAACTGGCCGGGCTGCTACGCCAGCTGACCGCCCCGTTCGACAACATCCCCGGATAGCTGGGCGGGTCCGACACCGGCCCTGCGCGCCAGGGCCACCGCGGCGAGCGTGGAGTGCACGCCCAGCTTCCCGAGCACGTTCTGCATGTGCGTACGGACGGTGTGCGGGGAGAGGAAGAGCCGCTCGGCGACGGCCTTGCGCCCCAGGCCCGCGACCATGCAGCGCAGCACCTCACGCTCGCGCGGGGTCAGCGACTCCACCAGCTGCTCGCTCTCGGTGCGGTGCTTGCGGGCCGCCGTCAGCTCCCGCAGAACGCCGGTCAGGAGCGCGGGCGGCAGATGCGTCTCGTCGCGCAGGACACCGCGGATGACGGCGAGCAGCCGCTGCAGCGAGCAGTCCTTGGCCACCCATCCCGAGGCCCCGGCCTGCAGCGCGAGCGCGGCCCGGTGCGCGTCGTCCTTCTCCGCGAGCACGACCGTACGGACGGCGGGCTGGGCCGAACGGACCCCGGCGACCAGCGAGATGCCGTCGACGACGCCCTCCCCGTGGTCCGGTACGACCCGGGCCACGGCGACCGCCGCCGTCGGCCCGACGACCGCGCCCAGGTCGGCGTCGACCAGCATCACGTCGTACCGGCGCCCCTCGGCGACCCCGCGGTCCAGGCAGCGCAGCGCGGCGGGGCCGCTGCCCGCGGCGGAGACGTCGACGTCGGGCTCCGCCGCGAGGGCGGCAGCCAACGACTCGGCGAAGATGCGGTGATCGTCCACCACCAGAACCCGGATACGACCCACGGACACCCCCAAGTGTCGAGGAACGGAACAGCGCGGGTACGGCGCCGGGGACGAGGGTCCGTCGATCGCACGGCCGCCGCCGTGCAGTGACTGTTACCCCGTCCCGGGCGCCGTACCCGACTGGTCTCGCCCCCTGATCAGCGCCGGCCCCCACCGGCGCTGTGCATCAGAGTACGGGCGGGGCGCCGCCACCGAGGGCGATTCGCGGAACTGGCCGAACGCCCGGGTACGCCTGTGCCGCATGTGTCGGATCGCGACAGAAGTCGACAATTCAGGGGCTTTTTCGGGGTGTTTCGGAGCTGTCTTCGGAGCCTTCAGAGCCGTCGCGCACCCTCCGACGGCACCGCGGGGAAGATCCTCGGGGCGGTGAACCCGGCCTCGGCGAAGGCCTTCTCGACCGCGGCGGCCACGGAGTCCGCCGCCCGGTCCTCGACCAGCACGATCGCCGAGCCGCCGAAACCGCCGCCGGTCATCCGCGCACCGAGCGCGCCCGCCGCGTTCGCCGCCTCGACCGCGAGGTCCAACTCGGGGCAGGAGACGCGCAGATCGTCCCGGAGCGACCCGTGCCCCTCGTTGAGGACCGGGCCGACCGCCCGAGCGTCCCCGGCGTCGAGGAGGGCGATGGTCCGCTCGACCCGGTGGTTGTCCGAAACGACGTGCCGGACGTAGCGGCGAACCGATTCGTCGCTCAAACGCGCGAGGGCATCGGATAGGTGCACGTACGGGACTTCGCGCAGCGCGCGCACACCGAGCGCCCGCGCACCGGCTTCACACCCGGCGCGCCGCTCCGCGTACGCGCCGTCCCCGAGCGCGTGCTTCACCCGGGTGTCCACCACCAGGAGCCGTAGCCCCCGCGCGGCGAGGTCGAAGGGCACCTGGCGGTACGAGAGGTCGCGGGTGTCCAGGAAGAGCGCGTGGCCCTCGACCGCGCACGCGGACGCCATCTGGTCCATCACCCCGCAGGGGACGCCGACGAAGGCGTTCTCCGCGCGCTGGGCGAGAACGGCGAGTCCGGGCCGGCTCAGACCGAGCCCGAACAGGTCGTTCAGGGCCAGTGCGGTGACGACCTCCAGGGCGGCGGAGGACGAGAGCCCGGCGCCGGTCGGGACGGTCGAGGCGAGGTGGATGTCCGCCCCGGTGACCGGGTGGCCCGCCTCGCGCAGCGCCCAGACGACACCGGCCGGGTACGAGGCCCAGCCGGTACCGGAGAGCGGTTCGAGCGAGGAGACGTCGAGCTGGACGACCCCGCCCTCGACATCGGCGGAGTGGAGGCGCAGCACCCCGTCCGTACGCCGGGACACGGCGGCCACCGCCGTGTGCGGCAGGGCCAGTGGCATCACGAAGCCGTCGTTGAAGTCGGTGTACTCACCGATCAGGTTGACGCGCCCCGGGGCGGCCCAGACGCCTTCCGGCGCCGCCCCGTACAGTCCCTCGAACTCCTCGGCCACGCTCATCCGCGTCCCTGCTCCCTCTCCCTCGCGAACGCCCACGCGTCGCGCACGATGTCCGCCAGGTCCGGGCGGGACGGAATCCAGCCGAGCCGCTCGCGCGCGGTCTCCGCCGAGGCGACGAGCACCGCCGGGTCGCCGGGCCGGCGCGCGGCCGTCACCTCGGGGACCTGGTGCCCGGTGACCTTGCGGACGGCCTCGACGACCTCGCGCACGGAGAAGCCGTTGCCGTTGCCGAGGTTGCAGATCAGATGCTCGCCGGGCGTCATGGCGCCGAGCGCGAGCAGATGGGCTTCGGCGAGGTCGGCGACATGGATGTAGTCGCGTACGCAGGTGCCGTCGGGCGTCGGGTAGTCGTCGCCGTAGACGCTGATCGCCTCGCGCCGGCCCAGGGCGACCTGGAGGACGAGCGGGATCAGGTGCGACTCGGGGTCGTGGCGCTCGCCGCAACCGCCGTACGCGCCCGCCACGTTGAAGTAGCGCAGCGAGACCGCGGCGAGGCCGTGGGCGGCGCACTCGCCGCCGATCATGTGGTCCACGGCCAGCTTGGAGGCGCCGTAGGGGCTCGTCGGCGCGGTCGCCGCGGACTCGGTGATCGGGACGGACTCCGGCTCGCCGTAGGTGGCAGCCGTGGAGGAGAAGACCAGCTTGCGAACGCCGGCCGCGCGCATGGCGGCGAGCAGGGCCATCGTGCCGCCGACGTTGTTCTCCCAGTACTTCTCGGGCTTGGCGACCGACTCGCCGACCTGGGAGAAGGCGGCGAAGTGCAGGACGCCGTCGTACGAACCGTCCAGCCACCGCGCGGCGTCCTGGATGCGGCCCTCGACGAACTCGGCGCCGGCCGGGACGCCTTCGGCGAAGCCGGTGGAGAGGTCGTCGAGGACGGTGACCCGGTGGCCCGCCTCGATCAGATGCCGCGCGACCGTGCTCCCCACGTAGCCCGCGCCGCCCGTCACCAGGTATTTGGATGTCGCAGCTTTGGCTGTCGCAGCCTTCACTTGCTCGCCACCTCTCGGAGTCGCGCGGCCGCCGCCTCCGGCGGCACGTCGTTCATGAACGCGCCCATGCCGGACTCGGTGCCCGCGAGGTACTTCAGTCTGCCGGGCGCCCGCCGGACGGTGAAAAGCTCCAGGTGCAGCCCGAACTCCTCCCGGTCCCCGCCGGTGAACGGCGCCTGGTGCCAGGCGGCGATGTACGGCGTGGGCGGCTCGTCCGGGCCGAAGATCCGGTCGAAGCGCCTCAAGAGTTCCAGATAGATCTGTGGGAAGTCTGTGCGCGCCGCGTCGTCGAGGGCCCTGAGGTCGGGCACGCGGCGGGTCGGGTGCAGGTGGACCTCGTACGGCCAGTGCGCGGCGTAGGGCACGAAGGCGATCCAGTGGTCACTCTCCAGGACGATGCGGACGCCGTCGGCCCGCTCGCGGGCGACGAGGTCGTCGAAGAGGTTGCGTCCGGTACGGGCCCGGTGCTCGGCGGCGTTGCGCCGCATGAGGGCGGTACGGGGGGTGGTGAACGGGAACGCGTAGATCTGGCCGTGGGGGTGGCCGAGGGTGACGCCGATCTCGGGGCCCCGGTTCTCGAAGCAGTACACCTGCTCGACGCCGGGCCGCTCGGCGAGCTCGGCGGTCCGGTCGGTCCAGGCCTCGAGCACGAGCGCGGCGCGCTCGGGGGTGAGGTCGGCGAAGGACGCGTCGTGGTCGGAGGTGAAGCAGACGACCTCGCACCGCCCGGACTCCCCGGCGAGCGAGGGGAAACGGTTCTCGAAGACCGCGACGTCGTAGTCGGGGGCCGGGATCTCGCTCAGCCGCCCGTCGCGGGAGGGACAGAGCGGGCACTCGTCGGCGGGCGGGTGATAGGTCCGCCCCTGCCGGTGGGACGCGATGGCGACGGAGTCCCCGAGGAGCGCGTCGTACCGGATCTCGGAGGTGGAAGAGACGGGGTCGAGCGGCCGGGCGTCGACGGCGTCGCGGACGGCGTCGTCCCGCGCGTCGTAGTAGATGAGCTCGCGCCCGTCGGCGAGGGTGGTGACGGTCTTCTTCACGGGGTGTCCTCAACGGGGAACCAAACAGAACCACGCACAAGGAACCACAATCAAACATCGACAGTCAACAGAGAGCACCACCCCTGTTGTGGGCTTCTGTTCCGCAGGGGCTAGAGGCCCTCGCTCCGGGCCCCCGGCACATGGGCGCGATCCAACAGACCGGTGCGGGCCGCCAAGGCCGCCGCCTCCAGCCGCGACCCCACCCCCAGCTTCATCAGCACCCGCTGCACATGCGTCCGCGCCGTGCTCGGTGCGATCCCCATCCCCGCGGCGATCAGCCGCGTGTCCTCCCCCTCCGCGACCCGGACGAGGACCTCGACCTCTCGCGGCGTCAGCATCCCGAGGAGCCGCTGCCCCTCGTCGTCCGGCTGCGCCGCCGGGTTGAGCAGCTCGGCGAAGGCCCCCTGGAGCAGTTGCGGCGCCACCGCCGCCTCCCCCGCCCGCGCCTTGATCAGCGCGCGCTCGACGCCCTCGATGCGCTCGTCGTGCCGTACGTATCCCGAGGCGCCGGCCGCGAAGGCCGCCGCGATCCCGCGCGGCGAGGGCACCGGGCCGAGCACGACCACGGCCACCTGCGGCCGCTCACGCTTGATCCGTACGATCGGGTCGAAGGCGCCCGGCTCGGCCGGTGCGGCCGTGCCGAGCAGACACACCTCCGGTGCGCGGCTCACCACCAGCTCCGCGGCGCCCGCCGCCGGGGCGGCCGCCGCGAGCACCCGGTGCCCACGCAGTTTCAGTGCCGAGGCGAGCGCCTCGGCGAGCAGGCGGTGGTCGTCGACCACCATGAGCCGCACGCCCATCGAGCAACCCCTTATCCCCCCTGGTGCCGTCCCCCGGCCCCAGCACTCCGATGACCCGGCAAACTACACGCTCCTGTGGGCATACGTTCCCGAACTCCGACGGAATGCCACCCACGGGCTGAAATCACCTTGACCCGCCACCCGTTGGGAAGCGAACGGCCCGGCGCGTCGACTTCACTCGACGCGCCGGGCCGTCCCGGTCCCAGGCGGGGTTCAGTTCGTGCTGAACGCCAGTGCCAGGTACTCCTTGTCGTTCGTCGAGGACGACTCACGCGGCTTGCTGATGTTCAGCGCGGAGATGAACATATGGCCGTTCGCGAAGAGGATCTCGGAGTAGTCCTCGCTGAAGGAGTCCTCCGCGTCGCGCACCGACTTGTCGGACGGGTTCTCCAGGAGCACCGTCGACTTCATCGTGCCGCCGTCGATGGAGACGATCTGGCCGCCCTTGTCGTACGGCGGAACCTTGTACGCGATGAGGTTTCCGCCGTCCATCCGCAGCGGGACGAGCGTGTACCGGTCCCCGGCGTCCGCCTTCTCGGGGGTCGTCTTCCCGTTCGTCAGGTCGAACGCGACGATCTCGTTGGTCTCGTCGCCGTACTCTCCGGTGGAGCCTTCGTGCTCCTCGGTCGGCAGGTAGAGCCGGTTGTTGCCGACGAGCACCTTGGTGCACTCCTCGACCGTGGTCGAGCGGCAGCGGCCGGCGAAGCGGTCCGCGTTCGCGGCGATCTTGACCTTCAGCTTGCCGGTCTTCTCGTCGATCGAGAAGAAGTCCGAGATGCCGCTGCCGTCACCGGCGGTGTCGCCGACGTCGGCGGCGACGACGAGCGGCTTGGTGGAGACGATCGACGCGTACTCCACGCCCGCGGGCATCTTGTACTGCGAGATCGGCTGGCCCGTCGTCGGGTTGAGGTTCTGGATGACGACGTACTGGGCGTCGTACGACCCGCACTTGCGCGCCGCGACGAGGCCCTCGCCGCCGCCGTACCCCATGTCGAAGCAGTTCTCCGCGTTGGCCTGCGGCTTCCAGCGCGGGTTGCCGTTGGCCAGGTCGAAGGCGGCGCCGCCGTCCGTGCCGCCGGCCGCGACGGTCGTGCCGCTCAGCGTGACCTCGCTGAACCGCACCTTCTGGTCGCCGGCCGACCCGCCGGTGACCGAGGTGGACCACACCAGCTTGCCGGTGTTCAGGTCGACCAGGCCGACCTCGGTGCACACCTGGTAGAACTTCGGCGCGACGCGCTTGGTCGCCTCGAAGAGGATCGGCACCTTGCGGTCCGCCGTGACGTGGCGCGAGGTGCCGCAGACCTGACCCGGCAGGGGCAGCGTCCACAGCGGGGTGCCCTTGGCGAGGTCGTAGCCGACGATCGAGTTGACGCCCGTCTTGACGAACGCCTTGTCGGTGATCCAGGAGCCGGAGACGTCCGTGAGGTCCTCGACCTTCGGCTCGGGCAGCTGGAACGACAGCTTGGCCTGGGTGTTGGCCGGGACCTTCTCCTTGCCGTTGCCGCCGAGCCCGTTGCCCTTGTTCTGGCCCTCCTGGCCCTGGGTCGAACCGGTGCCGCCGTTGGCGGTCTCGTTCTCCTCACCGCCGCCGGAGTTGGCGTACCAGATGCCACCGCCGATGATCAGGGCGACGGCGACCACGGCGGCGACGATGATCTGCATCTGCGTGGACAGCTTCTTGCCGCCGCCGGCCGGTGCGGGCTGCTGCGGGTACTGCGGCTGGGTCGGGTAGCCGTACTGCGGCTGTCCCCCGGGGCCCTGCGGCCCGGGAGGTGCCCCCATCGGCTGCGTGGGCGGCTGCTGCGGATATCCGTACTGCGGCTGCGTGGGCGGCTGCTGCGGATATCCGTACTGCTGCTGCTGCGTCGGCGGCTGTTGCGGGTATCCGTACCCGGGCTGCTCCGGCGGCGGCGTGGGCGCGCCGAACCCGCCCGGCGGGGGGTCCTGGGGCGCGCCGAAGCCCCCCTGGGGCGGGCCGGGCGGCTGGTTCGGCGGCGGGCCCGGGGGCTGGTTGGGCGGGGGCGGCGGCTGCGTCATGGCGTGCGTACCTCTGAAGTGTCGGAAGGCGGGCGGGAATCGGTGTCACTTGCCGAAGGCCATCAGCGTCTCCCTCTTCATCTCATCAGCGTCGTCCGAGCCGGTGACCGTGCTCTGCACCAGGATGTACCGGCCGTCGACGTACACCGCCGGGCAGTCGAAGAAGCGTGATTCGGCCCGTCCGGCCGCGCTCGGGATCCGGAGCAGCTCGACGGGCTTGCTCGTGCCCGGCGCGACGGTGGCCAGCGTGCCGGGCCCGTCGAGGAGCGCGGCCATCCGGACGACCAGCGAACGGCCCTCCATCCGCAGCGGCCACGCCATGTGGTCCACGGGCCCCTGGATGCGGCGCACCTCCTTGCCCGTGGTCAGGTCGAAGGCGACGACGGCGTTGCTCTTGCCCTTGCCGGCCCCGGCGGTGGCCATGTACAGGGTGGTGTCGTCCGCGACGACCTTGCAGCGCTGCAGATTGCCCTGGTGGACGACGTCCTCGGTGCACCCCTCGGCGTAGTCGTCAGTGCCCTGGAGCGAGGAACGCTTGGTCCCGTCCTCGTTGAGGACGACCACGCCGTGCTTGTCCTCGGCACGGTTGTGGGCCGAGACGACGAGCGGCCGCACGGAGAGGACGTGGTCCACCCGGTAGCCGACCGGGAGGCGGTACTTCCAACGGGACGTGCCGGTCGCCGGATCCACCCCGTGGATCTCCTCCTGCGGCTTGTCGGCGTCGGAGGTCGGGCAGGACACCGCGGCGACGAGAGCGGGACCGCCGGCGTAGGCGTACGGCTGGCAGGCGCTCCCCTCCCACCTGCCGAAGATCTGCTTGCCGTCGCTGAGCCGGTAGCCGGTCGAGAACCCGTGCCGGCCCGCGGTGACGGTGCCGCCGCTGATCGCGATCGAGTACTCGTGGCTCATGTCCCACTTGCTCTGCTCGACGATCTTCTGCTGCCAGCCGGCCTTGCCGGTGGCCAGATCGACCATCTGGAGCCGACGGCACTCGTCGGTCTCCGCGTGGAGGCGGTCCTTCAGGGCGAGGGCGATCTTCCCGTCGGAGGAGGCGATCTGGGACGCCCGGCAGATCTCGGTGTCGAGCTTCAGCCGCCACTTCACCGTGCCGTCGGTCACCGAATGCGCCGTGACCGTGCGGTACATGGCGGTGACGACCGTGTCCCCGACCACCCACGGGCCGAACACGTCGCCGCCCAGACCGGGCACGTCGATGTCGTTCTTACGGACCCAGAGCACGGAGGCGTCGCCGGGGGCGCGTCCCGTGTTGTAGCGGGCCGCGGCGGCGGCGTCCGGCGCGGGGGGACCCGAGGGCTGCGCGGACGACGTCACCGGCGCGGGACTCCCGCTCGGGGACGCCTTGTCGTCCGTGCGCTCCCCGGGGCCGCCGAGGGCGTACCAGGTCCCACCGCCGACGACGAGCAGCGCCGCCACGACGGCCGCGATCACGGCGGTCGTGCGGCGCTTCCCGCGAACGGGCGGCTGCACCTGAGTCGGCGCAGGGGGCGTGTCGGGGCCGGGGCCCCCGCCTCCGTACGGATTGAGCCGTCCGTACGGCCCGTACGTCGGCGGGGGCGGGCCCGGCTGCTGCGGTGCCGGGCCCGGCTGCTGTGGTGTCGTCATCGGAGTCCGACAGCCGTCACTTGCTGAAGGCCATCATCGTCTTGACTTCCTTCTCTTCCTTGTCGTTCGAGGCGCTCACCCGTCCGCTGGACACGACGAACGTGCCGTTGCCGTAGGCGTACCCCGCGTCGTAGAAGGTGTTCTCGACCTGGGCCGTCGACGCCGGGTGCTGGAGCAGGATCTTCGGCGTGCCACCGGTCGGGGCGAGGGTGGCGACCGCGCCGCCGGTGTCGTACGAGGCGTCCACGTACAGCAGGACGTCCGCACCCTCCATGCGCAGCGGGGTCATCGTCCGCTCGGCGGGGGCGGAGGCGCGCCACTTGGCCTTGCCGGTGTTCAGATCGAAGGCGACGACCGCGTTGGCGGTGCCGTAGGCGGCCTCGGTGGCCATGTAGAACGTGCCGGCGTCGGCGGCGACGCCGGTGCAGCCCTGGAGGTTGCGGCCGAAGACGACGAAGGAACCGCCGCAGTTGGGCGCGTACTTGTCCTTGCCGCCCTCGATCTGCGAGCGGAGCTTGCCGTCCGGCGTGACGGCGAAGACGGTCCACTTCTTCTCGTCGCGCTGCTGGGCGGAGACGACCAGCGGGTTCACCGAGTAGACCTTGTCGACTTCCCAGTTGGGCTGGAGCTTGAAGGTCCACCGCGCCTTGCCGGTGTTCGGGTCGACCTCGCTGATCTGCTCCTGCTTCTTCTTGTAGTCGCTGGTGGGGCAGCTGGCGGCGGCGATCAGCTTCGCCCCGCCCGCGTAGGCGTAGGGCTTGCAGCCGCTGGTCGGCCCGGTGAAGATGTCGCGCCCGTCGGCGAGGGAGTAGCCGTGCGAGTTGCCGGTGCCGGCCGCGGTCACCGTGTTGCCGCTGATGGCGATCGTGGTGTCGGACAGCGAGCTGAAACCGGTGCCCTTGGGGACGGACTTCTTCCAGCCGACCTTGCCGGTCTTGAGGTCGACCTTCTGCAGCTCGGTGCACTTGGCGCGGTCGCCCGCACTGTCGTTGACGCCGATGACGAGGCTGCCGTCGGCGGCGGGCTCGGGGGCGGTCGTGCACAGCTCGAAGGGCAGGTCCAGGTGCCACTTCGCGGAGCCGTCGCTGAGGCTGTAGCCGTCGAGGCTCTTGTACATGCCCTTGACGACGACGTCGCCGACGACCCACGGGCCGAAGACGTCGGCGCCGTTGCGGGGCAGGTCGACGTTGTTCTTGAGCAGCCAGTTGATCTTCGCCTCGCCGGGCTTGCGGCCGGCGTTGAGGTCGTCCTCGCCGTTGCGGCCCTCGCCGTCGCCGCTGCCGTCGCCCTGGTCCACGGACTCGGACGGCTTCGGAGTGCCGCTGCTCGCGGTCGGATTGGCGACCGGCTCCTTCTCGCCGTCACCGCTGAGGGCGAACCAGGTGCCGCCACCGATCACCAGGAGCGCGGCCACGGCCGCGCCGATGATGACACCCGGCTTGCCCTTGAAGGGGTTGCCGCCCCCGGAGGGGGTCGGGGCGGCGGGGTACTGGGGCTGGCCGGGGTAGCCGCCGTACGGGCCGGGCTGCTGGCCATAGGGGCCGGGCTGCTGCCCGTACGGTCCGGGCTGCGGCTGCTGGCCGTACGGCCCCGGCTGCTGGGGCTGCTGTCCCCCTGGGCCCTGCGGCCCGGGAGGTGCCCCCAGCGGGTAGCCGTACCCGGGCTGCGGCGCCTGCTGGGGATAGCCGTAACCGGGCTGCGCCGGCTGGTCGTACGGGCCGGGCGCGGCGGGCGGCGGTGTCTGCGGGGCCGGTGGGGCCTGTGGCGGGACCGGCGGCATCGGCGGCGTGCCACCCTGGTTCGGGTCCGGTGCGCCGAAGCCCGGCGGCTGGTTGCTGGGCGGCTGGGTCATCAGCGCGTTCCCCCTTGATGTGAGCGGGTTTTCTTTCTACCACTCGGGGGATGGCGCAAAAGCGACCGGTCCACCCCTTGTTCCCAAGGGAGGACCGGCCCGTGATACCGCCGTTACGCGTTCTGCACGGCTTCTCTACGCGTCCTCGGCCAGTTCCAGCCAGCGCATCTCCAACTCCTCGCGCTCCCCGGCCAGTTCCCGCAGCTCCGCGTCCAGCTTCGCGACCTTCTCGAAGTCCGTGGCGTTTTCGGCGATTTGTGCGTGCAGCTTGGCCTCCTTCTCGGAGACCTTGTCCAACTGCCGCTCGACCTTCTGCAACTCCTTCTTCGCGGCGCGCGCGGCGGCGGCGGAGACACCCGGCTTCTGCTGCGCGGCCTGCGTCGCGGCCGGAGCCGGGACCGACGCCTCGATCATCTTCTGCCGCCGCTCCAGGTACTCGTCGATGCCGCGCGGCAGCATCCGCAGCGCCGCGTCGCCGAGCAGCGCGAACGTCCGGTCCGTGGTGCGCTCGATGAAGAAGCGGTCGTGGGAGATGACGACCATCGAGCCCGGCCAGCCGTCGAGGAGGTCCTCCAGCTGGGTCAGGGTCTCGATGTCCAGGTCGTTGGTGGGCTCGTCGAGGAAGAGGACGTTCGGCTCGTCCATCAGGAGCCGCAGCAGCTGGAGCCGGCGCCGCTCGCCGCCGGAGAGGTCGCCGACCGGCGTCCACTGCTTCTCCTTGGAGAAGCCGAACTGCTCGCAGAGCTGACCGGCGGTCATCTCCCGGCCCTTGCCGAGGTCGACCCGGTCGCGGATCTGCTGGACGGCCTCCAGGACCCGCAGCGTCGCGGGCAGCTCGGTGACGTCCTGGGAGAGGTAGGCGAGCCGTACGGTCTTGCCGACGACGATCTTCCCGTCGGCGGGCTGGATGTCGCCCTGAGTCACGGCCGCGTCGGCCAGCGCCCGCAGCAGGGAGGTCTTGCCGGCACCGTTGACACCGACCAGGCCGATGCGGTCGCCGGGGCCGAGCTGCCAGGTGAGGTGCTTGAGCAGCGTCTTGGGGCCTGCCGTGACGGTGACGTTCTCCAGGTCGAAGACCGTCTTACCGAGGCGGGCGTTGGCGAACTTCATCAGCTCGGAGGTGTCGCGCGGCGGCGGCACGTCGGCGATCAGCTCGTTGGCGGCCTCGATGCGGTAGCGGGGCTTGGAGGTACGGGCGGGGGCGCCGCGCCGCAGCCAGGCGAGCTCCTTGCGCATCAGGTTCTGCCGCTTGGTCTCCTCCGTGGCCGCGATGCGCTCGCGCTCGGCGCGGGCGAAGACGTAGTCGGAGTAGCCGCCCTCGTACTCGTGCACATCACCGCGCTGCACGTCCCACATGCGGGTGCAGACCTGGTCGAGGAACCAGCGGTCGTGGGTGACGCAGACGAGCGCGGAGCGGCGCTCCTGGAGGTGCTTGGCGAGCCAGGAGATGCCCTCGACGTCGAGGTGGTTGGTGGGCTCGTCGAGGACGATCAGGTCCTGGTCCTCGATGAGGAGCTTGGCGAGCGCGATCCGGCGCCGCTCGCCACCGGAGAGCGGCCCGATGACGGTGTCGAGGCCCTTCTCGAAGCCGGGCATGTCGAGCCCGCCGAAGAGCCCGGTGAGCACGTCGCGGATCTTGGCGCTGCCGGCCCACTCGTGGTCGGCCATGACGCCGATGACCTCATGCCGGATGGTGGCCTTCGGGTCGAGCGAGTCGTGCTGCGTGAGCACGCCGAGCCGTAGCCCGCCACTGTGCGTGACGCGCCCGGTGTCGGCCTCCTCCAGCTTCGCGAGCATCCGGATGAGGGTGGTCTTGCCGTCGCCGTTGCGGCCCACGACGCCGATCCGGTCGCCCTCGGAGACGCCGAGCGAGACGCCGTCGAGCAGGGCACGGGTGCCGTACACCTTGCTGACAGCCTCGACATTGACCAGATTGACGGCCACTTTGACTCCTGTACCGGGGGATGGATCGAGGTCCAAGGGTAGACGGCCGGGCCGGTGCGGCGACGCCCGGCAAGATCCAGGAGACAGGCTCTAGCAGCGGTTGAGTGTGCCGCTGCCCCCGGTGGTCTTGTCGCCGTACACCCAGCCCTCGCTCTCCGTGCCCTCGATCCGGGCGTACATCCACTTGTTGCCATGGGCATTGGTGACGTAGCAGTGGTAGTAGATCTTCGCGCCGGACTTGACCGTGGTCACCCAGCCGCACTCCGCGTACGGCCCGGTGTAGAGGTGGGAGTTCTGGGACATGTATCCGTGGCCGTCGCTGCGGTTGGAGTGGGCCCAGCCGGTGCACGCCGTCGACACCGGGGTGGGCTCGTTCCCCGTGGAACTGGGCGTGGGCTTCGCGGAGGCGGACGGTTTCGCGTCCGGCGCGTCACTCCCGGTCCCGGGCGTCGTCGTGGGCCCTGCCCCTCCGTCCTTGCCGGAACCGTCCTTCTCCTTCGAGGGCGTCGCGGAGGGGGTCTCGCCGGGGCCCATGGACGTCAGGTCCCCCGGGGAGGTCGCGCCGTCGGACGCGCCGCCCGTACCTGACATGTCACCGTCGGACGGGCCGCTCGCCGCGGGCGGCGCCGCCTGCGAGCCGCCGCCGCCCGTATCGCCCCCCGCGTTCATCAGGGCGAAGGCGACGCCGCCGCCGGCGAGGACGGTGGCGACCGCCGCCGCGACGACGGTACGGGTGCGGCGCCGCCGCGCGCGGATCGTGGCGGTACGGGTCTCTGAGCGGCTGCCACGACCGGCGGGTATGCCGGACTGCATGCCCGGCTGGGGGACACCGCCGTGCGGGTCGGTCGGCATGTAGGCGGCGCCCGCGGGCTGCGGCGCGGGCTGCGGGACGGGCTGCTGGAACGGCACGGCGGCAGGACCGAAGGCGCCGGACGGGGCGACCGGACCTGAGGCCGGGGCCTGCATGGGGCCAGGTGCGGACGCTTGTACGTGCCCCGGGGCCGGGGCCTGTACGGGACCAGGGGCGGGGGCCTGTACGGGACCAGGGGCCCAGCCCTGTCCGGGGCCCGGCACGGGGTCCACCGTCCGGCCCGCGGCGACCGCCTCCAGCATCTCGCGCGCCCGCCCGGCGTCGGGCCGGTGCTGCGGCTCCTTGGCCATCAGCGCCTGCAGGACCGGAGCGAGCGGTCCGGAGCGCCGGGGCTCCGGGAGCGGTTCGCCGACGATCGCCGCCAGCGTGGACCACACCGAGGTACGGCGGAAGGGCGAGGCGCCCTCCACCGCCGCGTACAGCGTCATGCCGAGCGACCAGATGTCCGACGCGGCGCCCGGTTCCTGGCCCTGCGCGCGCTCCGGCGGCAGGTAGTCGAGGGAGCCGACGATCTGGCCGCTCTGGGTCAGCTTGGCCATGGCCTCGTCGCCGGCGGTCTCCATGGTGGCGATGCCGAAGTCGGTGAGGACGACCCGCCCGCCGCGCTCGAGCAGTACGTTGCCCGGCTTGACGTCCCGGTGCATGACCCCGGCCCGGTGCGCCGCCGCGAGCGCGTCCATCACCTTGGCACCGATCGCGGCCGCCTCGCGCGGGTCCAGCGGACCCCGCTCCGTCAGCACGTCGTCGAGGGAGGGCCCGTCGACCAGCTCCATGACGATGACCGGCAGCCCCTGCTCCTCGACCACGTCGTGCACGGTCACCACACCGCTGTGCCGGATACGGGCGGCGGCCTGCGCCTCCCGCTCCATCCGGACCCGCAGATCGGCCAGTTCGGCGGCGGAGGCGTCGGTGTAGGCCCGCAGCACCTTGACGGCGACCTCGCGGTTCAGCACCTGGTCCACCGCACGGGCGACCACGCCCATGCCACCGCGCCCGATCGTCGCGGTCACGCGGTACCGCCCGCCCAGAACCTGGCCGACCATCTCCGCGCCGCTCTCCCCCGTCACCCGTCCCGCTCCCATCCGTCGCACCGCACCGATTCACGATCGTGAAAGGCACCAGCGTAGGGGTAGCCGAACGTGCGAGGTCGCACGGACCGGTTCTTGCAGCGCAGGCACCAACGGCCGTGCCAGTCCCAATATCTGACTCGGGATCAGGTAGAGCGCTTCCCGGGATTGCCTACGCGACCCGCCCGCTCGACGAGCAGCCAGCCGACGAGGGCCATGGTGACGGCGGCCGGGGCGGTGACGCGGACGGCGATCAGAGTCGCCGCGTGGCCGTCCAGAAGGCCGGCGAAGCCCGTCATCGACAGACCGAGGACACCGAAGAGCGCCAGGGTGATGCCCACGGCGGCCGGCAGGCCGCCCGAGCCGGTGGCGGGGGCCGCGGGGGCGGGGCGCTCGAAGCGGCGGAAGGCGGCGACGAGCAGGGCCGTGAGGACGGCCGCGGCGGCGAACCGGAGGGGCACCTGGGCCCACCAGGCGGATGTCGCGGGCGCGGGCAGCGTCACGTCGAGCGCGAGCAGCGCGCCGTACACGCCGAGCATCGCGGTCAGGTGCCACAGGAACGCGGTCATCGCGATGCCGTTCGCGGCGACGACCTTGTGCCAGACGCCGGCCCGGGCGGCGAACCGGGCTCCCGGGCCCCGCAGCAGCTCCACCGCGCCGACCAGCCAGAGGCCGTGGCAGAGGAGCGCCAGGGTCGGCGGGGCCATGTTGGAGACCTTCTCGCCGGGCATCCCGACCATGGAGAGCGGGTACGGCCCGAGGGCGACGAGGAGCCCCGCGCCGAGTAGACCGCCGGCGGCGAGGGCGCCGGGAAGCCGGATCATGCCGTCGGCCCGCAGGAAGCCGAGCTGGTGGATCGCCAGCCATACGAAGGCGAAGTTCAGGAACTCCACGAAGGGCACGTCGAACGCGAACCGCAGGACGTCCACGGCGACCGCCCCGCCGACGAGCGCGCCGAACGCGCTCCATCCCCACCGCTCGTGCAGCGTGAGCAGGGGCGGGGTGAACGCCACCATCGCGAGGTAGATGCCGATGAACCACAGCGGCTGGGTGACGAGCCGCAGCGCGACCCCGGTCAGCCCGCCGTCCGCGCCGAGGAGCTGGATCACCAGCGCGGCGGCGCCCCACACCCCCACGAACACCATCGTCGGCCGCAGCAGCCGCTGGAGCCGGGCGCGCAGGAAGGCTGCGTACTGGGGGCGGGAGCGGTGGGCGAGGGCGTGCGAGAAGCCGCCGACGAAGAAGAACACCGGCATGACCTGGAACGCCCAGGTCACCACCTGGAGCTCCGGCACGACGGCGAGCAGGTTCCCCACCGACCCGTCGGACGTCACCGCGGCCATCAGCCAGTGACCGAGGACCACGACCCCGAGCGAGGCGACCCGCAACAGGTCGACGTACCGGTCCCGGGTCGCGGGCGTGGCGGCGGCGAGCTCCCGCGCGCTGATTCCGCTGATTCCGCTGTTTCCCATGCGGGTACGGTCCCGCCCGGCGGCGGGCCCGCGGCACCGCTCGGATACTCAACTCGGGTCTGAGTACGGGCCGACTGGGCCCAAGTCGTCGACCACGCGGGCGATCTCCCGGCCACGGCACCGCCTCCTCCACCTGACTGTTCGTCATGTTCATGGAGTGCCGCACCGGCACCGCACGACCCGACCTCCGCCCCAGGAGAGGCCCATGCCCCGACTCCCACGCCTGGCGGCCGCCGCCACGGCCGCCCTCGCCCTCGCTCTGCTCGCCTCCGCGCCCACCTCGGCCGGACAGCCGACCGTCACCGATCCGCGCGTCGTCGCCCGCTTCGACTTCGCCGCCGGACAGGCTCCCGAGAACATCGCCCTCTCACCCGACGGCTCCGCGAACGTGACGTTCGCCTTCGCCCGGCAGGTGGCCCGCGTCGACACGAAGGGCGCCACCCGGATCCTCGCGACCCTGCCCGCCGTCGCGAACCCGAACACCCCCGTCATCGGAGTGGCCGCGACCATGGGCATCACCCGCGCCCACGACGGCACCCTGTACGTCACGTACGCCACCGGGACGAGCGAGAACGGCGTCTGGCGCATCGGCCCCGACGGCGCCGCGCCCGTGCAGATCGCCGAGCTGCCGGCCGACGGGTTCCCGAACGCCCTCGCCCTCGACGAGAAGTGCGGCACCCTGTACGTCGCCGACTCGGTGCGCGGCACCGTGTGGAGCGTCCCGCAGGAGGGCGGTACGCCCACGGCCTGGTCCACCGGGACCGCGCTCCAGCCCATCGCCCCACCCGACGGCGTCGGCGTCGGCGCCAACGGCCTCAAGTTCCACAACGACGCCGTATGGGTGTCCAACACCGACCGCCAGACCCTGCTGCGCATCCCCGTACGCGCCGACAAGAGCGCCGGCCCGATCGAGACCCGGGCGACCGGGCTCACGTGGATCGACGACTTCGGCTTCACCGGGAAGGGCGACACGGTCCTCGCCGCGCTGATCATGAGCGACGAGGTCGCCCTCGTACGCCCCGACGGGACGCACAAGATCGTGCTCACCGGGCAGGACGGGCTGTCCAACCCGACATCCGTGGCCGTGCACGACAAGACCGTCTACGTCACCAGCGCGTCCTTCTTCAAGGAGGTGCCGAACCCGAACCTGCTCCTGGCCACGCTGAACAAGGGCTAGGAGGCGGCCCCTGGCGGGCTACAGGACCGCCGCACCCGGCGCCGGGGACGTCGCCACGCGGGCCGTGCGGCAGGTGCCGGAGGCGATCAGGGCCTCGGCGACCGTGCGGGCCGCGTCCTCGTCCTTCACCAGGAACGCCGTCGTCGGGCCCGAGCCCGAGACGAGCGCCGCCAGGGCCCCCGCCGCCGTGCCCGCGTTCAGGGTGGCGGTCAGGGAGGGGCGCAGGGAGACGGCGGCCGGCTGGAGGTCGTTGGCCAGCGCGCCCGCCAGGGCGGTCACGTCGCCGGTGCGCAGGGCGTCCAGGAGCGCCGGGGAGGCGACCGGTTCGGGGACGGTGACGCCCTCGGCGAGCCGGTCGAACTCGCCGTACACCGCCGGGGTCGAGAGCCCGCCGTCGGCGACGGCGAACACCCAGTGGAAGCCGCCGCCGACCGGGAGCTCCGTCAGCCGCTCGCCGCGTCCGATGCCGAGCGCCGCCCCGCCGACCAGGCTGAACGGCACGTCGCTGCCGAGCTCGGCGCAGATCTCCAGCAGGTCCGCGCGCGAGGAGTTCAGGCCCCACAGCGCGTCGCACGCGAGCAGCGCGCCCGCGCCGTCCGCGCTGCCGCCCGCCATGCCGCCGGAGACGGGGATGTCCTTGGCGATGTGCAGGTGCACGTCCGGGGAGATGCCGTGCCGGGCGGCGAGCAGCTCCGCCGCGCGCGCGGCGAGGTTCGTCCGGTCCAGCGGGACCTTGTCGGCGTCCGGCCCCTCGCAGGTGATCGTCAGCTCGTCCGCGGGCGTCGCGGTGACCTCGTCGTACAGGGACACGGCGAGGAAGACGTTCGCCAGGTCGTGGAAGCCGTCGGGGCGTGCCCCGCCGACCGCCAGCTGGACGTTGACCTTGGCGGGCACCCGTACGGTGACGCTCCGGCCGCCGGCCGAACCGGCTCCCGCACCCGCGTCGACATCCGTACCCGTGCCGGGCTCCGTGCCCGCCCCGCGCCCCAGCCCCGTACCGCTCATGCCTTCGCCTCCGCGATCCGCGCGAACTGCTCCACCGTCAGCGACTCGCCCCGCGCCTGTGGCGAGATCCCGGCCTTCACCAGCGCCTCCTCCGCCGCCGCGGGCGAGCCCGCCCAGCCCGCGAGCGCGGCCCGCAGGGTCTTGCGGCGCTGCGCGAAGGCCGCGTCGACGACCGCGAAGACCTCCGCCTTGGAGGCGGTGGTCGCCACCGGCTCCGTACGGCGGACGAGCGAGACGAGGCCCGAGTCTACGTTCGGCGCCGGCCAGAAGACGTTGCGGCCGATCGAGCCGGCCCGCTTCACCTCGGCGTACCAGTTGGCCTTCACCGACGGCACGCCGTACACCTTGTTCCCGGGCTGCGCGGCGAGCCGGTCGGCGACCTCCGCCTGGACCATGACCAGGGTCCGCTCGATCGTCGGGAAACGGTCCAACATGTGCAGCAGGACGGGCACGGCCACGTTGTACGGGAGGTTCGCGACGAGCGCCGTGGGCGGCGGGCCCGGCAGCTCCTCGACGTGCATCGCGTCGGAGTGGACCAGCGCGAAGTGGTCCTTCTTCCGCGGCAGGCGGGCCGCGATCGTCGACGGCAGCGCGCCGGCGAGCACGTCGTCGATCTCGACGGCGATCACCCGGTCCGCGGCCTCCAGGAGCGCCAGGGTCAGCGAGCCGAGCCCAGGGCCCACCTCCACGACCACGTCGTCGGGGCGCACCTCGGCCGTGCGGACGATCCGCCGGACCGTGTTGGCGTCGATGACGAAGTTCTGGCCGCGCTGCTTGGTGGGGCGTACGCCGAGCGCGGCCGCCAGTTCACGGATGTCGGCGGGGCCGAGGAGGGCGTCGGGGCCTTCGGGGCCGGTGGTGGTGCTCACCGGTACAGCCTACGGCTCACCGGTACAGCCTTCGGCCGCAATGGGGCCACGGACTCGCTCCCCGCTGCACGTACAGCTTCTTCGCCCGGTAGGTCTGCTCCGAGGCGGGCGCGTTCTGGGCGACTCCGCTGCCGCCGAGCGAACGCCAGGTGCCGGGGTCGAACTGGTAGAGCCCGCCGTACGTCCCCGACGGGTCGACCGCGCCCGGCCGGCCGCCGGACTCGCAGGCCGCGAGCGCGCCCCAGTCGAGACCGTCCGCGCCGGCCACCGACGAGGGCAGCGGCCGGGTGCCGACCTTCACCTTCCGGGTGACGGGCTCCCGCACGATCTCCTCGCCGATCTTCTTCGGCTTCTGCCGGACGCCGTTGACGGTCCGCAGGGCGTACGTGACCCGGCGCACGCCCTGCACCCCCTGCCGTTCGACGACCTCCATGCCCGCGAAGAGCTCGGGGTCGCGGGTCTTCTCGACGGCGTACGGGATCGGCTCCTCCCGGACCTCCCTGGTGCCGGTGATCCGCATGACGGTGATCGTCTGGCCGTCGCGCGGGAAGGAGCTCGGCGGTACGGAGGTGGTGTCCTGGCCGGAGAGGGTGATCCCGGCCTCCTCGACCGCCTCGCGGACGGTGCCGGCGTTGGTGCGCAGGGTCCGTGCGCGGCCGTCGGCGAGGAGGGTGACGGTCCGTTCGGTGCGGACGTCGAGGGCGAGGCCCCGGCGGGAGATGGGGGCGGAGCGGGAGACCGAGAGGTACGCGCCCTCGGCCCGGACCCCGAGTTGGCGCAGGGCGCCGTCGACGGTGCGGGCCGTGGTCCACACCTGGCGGCGCTGCCCGTCGAGGGTGAGGGCGACGGGCCGGCCGTAGCGGACGACGACCTCGTCGCCGCTGGCCAGGTCCGCGCCGGGGGCGGGGGCCACGATGTCGTGGGAGCCGACGGCGAGGCCCTCGTCGGCGAGGAGCTCGTCGACGTCGTCGGCGAAGGTGTGCAGGGTGCGCGGCACGCCGTCGACGGAGAGCCGGATCGCCTTGTCGTTGGCGACGAAGGCGCTGGTGCCGCCGGCGAGGAAGGCGACGACGAGGGCCTGCGGGACGATGCGCCGCAGCCCCTCGACCGCGCCGGGGGCGGTCTTCCGGCGGCGGGCGGCCCGCCGAGCCTCGGCACGGGTGCCCTGGCCGGCGGCCTGACCCGGTACGAGTACGGCCGCCTGCGTCGGCTGGTCGTGGACGGGCACGGGCACGGGCCCCGTCGCTGCCCGCCGTCCGGCTCGGTGACTGCCCTGGGAAGTGCTCACGAGGCCGGGACCCTAGCCGCCGCGGCCGTCACGCTACAAAGCGACCCGACTACTGCACGTAACCGTTATGGATCGGTGATCTCTCGGCGGATCGGTGATCTCCGTCGCTCGTCGATCTCAGTAGTCGAAGGCGCGGGCGGTGTTCACCGCGATCGCCTCGCACAGCTCCTGCTCCGCGATCCCGCGCACGGCCGCCATCGCGCGGACGGTGATCGGGATGAGGTACGGCGCGTTGGGCCGTCCGCGGTACGGCGCCGGGGTGAGGAACGGGGCGTCCGTCTCGACCAGGACGAGCTCCAGCGGGGCGACGGCCAGGGCGTCGCGCAGCGGCTGCGCGTTCTTGAAGGTCATGTTGCCGGCGAAGGACATGAAGTAGCCGTTCGCGGCGCAGATCTCGGCCATCTCGGCGTCGCCGGAGTAGCAGTGGAAGACGGTCCGCTCCGGAGCGCCCTCCTCCGCCAGGACGCGGAGCACGTCGGCGTGGGCCTCCCGGTCGTGGATCACGAGCGCCTTGCCGTGACGCTTGGCGATCTCGATGTGGGCGCGGAAGGAGCGCTCCTGGGCGGCCATGCCCTCGGGGCCGGTGCGGAAGTAGTCCAGGCCCGTCTCGCCGACGGCCCGTACGTACGGCAGGGCGGCCAGCCGGTCGATCTCGGCGAGCGCCTCGTCGAGGGCCGTGTCCCCGCCCGCCTCGCGGGCACCCTGACGGGACCAGCCGTCCGGGTCGCCGAGGACGATCCGGGGCGCCTCGTTGGGGTGGAGGGCGACGGCGGCGTGCACGTTCTCGTGCGCGGCGGCGGTCTCGGCGGCCCACTGGGAGCCCTTGAGGTCGCAGCCCACCTGGACGACGGTGGTGACGCCGACGGCGGCGGCCTTGGTGAGGGCCTCCTCGACGGTGCCGGACTGCATGTCGAGGTGGGTGTGCGAGTCCGCCACGGGCACCAGGAGGGGCTCGGGCAGCGGCGGCGGGGCGTCCTTGGAACTCATGGCCCCGATCGTACGAGGGGCCATGAGTTCACTCGCGGTGGCCTGCGGGGTCGGTGGTCAGGAAGCCGGCGGCTTGCGGTGGAACAGGCGCCGACGGCGGGGCTCCTCGATGTGCACCGGTCCGGGGGCGTCCCGCTCCGGGCCCTCCTCGCGTTCCAGGTCCTGCCCGATCGGCCCCGCCAGGCCGATCGGCCCGGCCGGGATGACCGGCCTGCGCGGCGTCCCCGGGACGTTTCGGTGATGGGCCTGTTCCCACGAGTCCAGGACCGAGGAAACCTGACCCGCGCGCATGATGCGGACGACGTGTCCGCCGCAGTTCATGCAGGTCGGACTGGACAGCGGCGAGGGGACTCGCTCACCACCGGCCTTGTAGACGATGAATTCCTGGCCGGCGGCGTCGACGTGGTGCTCGATGTCGTACGCCTGCTCCCAGCCGTACCCACACCTCATGCAGGCGAAGGCGTACGCCTCGTGGGCGACGGGTATGCCGGTGCCGGTGATCTCACTCATGCCAGCTCCTCTCCACTGATCCAGTGGACGCCTTTTCGGGCCGGAGCGCATCAGCGCCGGACGAACAATGGAAAGCCCTTGGGCCATCCCTTGCTCTCAGGCCCTCAGGAGGCCCGCCGCGCGGGTTTCGCTTTGCTTTTCACGATAGCTCTTTACCCTTCCCCGGGCCCGACGCAGCCGCGTTCTTTGCCGCGACGACGGCATCGAACACCTCGCGCTTGGGAAGGCCCGCCTCGGCCGCGACCGCCGCGATGGCCTCCTTGCGCCGCTCCCCCGCCTCCTCGCGCACCCGCACCCTGCGCACCAGCTCCTCGGCGTCCAGCTCGGCGGGCGGCGCCTCCGGGGCGCCCTCGACGACGACGGTGATCTCGCCCCGTACGCCCTCCTTCGCCCACTCCGCCAGTTCGCCGAGGCCGCCGCGCTTGACCTCCTCGTACGTCTTGGTCAGCTCACGGCAGACGGCGGCCCGGCGCTCGGCGCCGAAGACCTCGGCCATGGCGGCGAGGGTGTCGTCGAGCCGGTGCGGGGCCTCGAAGTAGACGAGGGTCCTGCGCTCCTTCTCGACCTCGCGGAGCCGGCCGAGCCGCTCGCCGGCCTTGCGGGGCAGGAAGCCCTCGAAGCAGAAGCGGTCCACGGGCAGCCCGGACAGGGCGAGCGCGGTCAGCACGGCCGAGGGGCCGGGGACGGCGGTGACCTTGATGTCCTGTTCGACGGCGGCGGCGACGAGCCGGTAGCCGGGGTCGGAGACGGACGGCATGCCCGCGTCCGTGACGAGCAGCACCCGCGCGCCGCCGACGAGCGCCTCGACCAGCTCGGGCGTACGGGCGGACTCGTTGCCCTCGAAGTACGAGACGACCCGGCCCGTGGTGTGCACACCGAGGGCCCGGGTCAGGCCGCGCAGCCGCCGGGTGTCCTCCGCCGCGACGATGTCGGCGGTCTCCAGCTCGGCCGCGAGCCGCGGCGGGGCGTCCGCGATCTCCCCGATGGGGGTCCCTGCAAGTACCAGCGTTCCTGTCACATGGGTCATCCTCGCAGCCCGGACAGGCGACTCGCACAGGCGCGTTCCCTACGATGGCGCCGTGACCAGTACCGCACCCGAGGCCCTGCAGGGTCAGCGCGCCGTGGAAGAGCCTCCGTCGTGGCAGCAGCGTCTGCGGCGCTTCGGCTACGCATCCCCCGCATCCAGGGCCGCCGGACCGGGGCTGCGGGAGCGTCTCGTACCGCCCTACACGCGGCCGTCGGAGCGGCTCTGGTCGCTGCTCGGGGTCTCGCCCGGGGCGGCGAACCGGGTGTGGCGGCTCGCCGCCTGGGGCGGTCCGCTGCTGGTGGCGCTGGTGGCGGGGCTGCTGCGGTTCTGGAACCTGGGCAAGCCGCACGCGGTGATATTCGACGAGACGTACTACGCGAAGGACTCCTGGGCGCTCATCAACCAGGGCTACGAAGGGGCGTGGCCGAAGGACGTCGACAAGTCGATCCTGCTGAACCCGGACGCGGTCCCGATCCCCACCGAGCCGGGCTACGTCGTCCACCCGCCGATGGGCAAGTGGGTCATCGGTCTGGGCGAGAAGATCTTCGACTTCACCCCGTTCGGCTGGCGGTTCATGGTGGCGCTGCTCGGCACCCTGTCGGTGCTGATGCTCTGCCGGATCGGGCGGCGGCTGTTCCGCTCCACGTTCCTGGGGTGCCTGGCGGGTCTGCTGCTCGCGGTGGACGGCCTGCACTTCGTGATGAGCCGCACGGCGCTGCTGGACCAGGTGCTGATGTTCTTCGTGCTCGCCGCGTTCGGCTGCCTGGTCGTCGACCGGGACTGGGCGAGGCGGAAGCTGGCCGCGGCGCTCCCGGAGGACGAGGAGGGGCTGCTGCGGCCGGACGCCTGGACCGCGGAGACGCTGCGGCTCGGCTGGCGGCCCTGGCGGCTCGCGGCCGGCGTGTCGCTGGGTCTCGCGGCGGCGACCAAGTGGAACGGCCTGTACGTGATGGCCGCGTTCGGTCTGATGGCGGTGCTGTGGGACGTGGGCGGCCGGCGCACGGCGGGCGCGATCCGGCCGTACGCGTCGGTGGCGCGGCGCGACCTGCTGCCCGCCTTCGTCTCGGTGGTGCCGGTCGCGATCGTGACGTACCTGGTCAGCTGGACCGGCTGGATCGTCACCGACAAGGGGTACTTCCGTAACTGGGCGGCCGAACAGGACAAGATCGACGGCGGCGGGACGTGGGCGTTCCTGCCGGACTGGCTGCGCAGCCTGTGGCACTACGAGACGGAGGTCTACAAGTTCCACGTGGGCCTGAACTCGCCGCACACGTACGAGTCGAACCCGTGGAGCTGGATCGTCCTGGGCCGCCCCGTCTCGTACTTCTACGAGTCCCCGGCACCGGGCACGGCGGGCTGCCCGTCGAACGCGACGGAGAAGTGCGCTCAGGAGGTCCTTGCCCTGGGCACACCGCTGCTGTGGTGGGCGGCCTGCTTCGCGATCCTGTACATCCTCTGGCGCTGGTTCTTCCGCCGGGACTGGCGGGCGGGCGCGATCGCTTGCGGCATCGCGGCGGGCTGGCTGCCGTGGTTCCTCTACCAGGAACGCACCATCTTCCTTTTCTACGCGGTGGTGTTCGTGCCGTTCCTGTGCCTGGCGGTGACGATGATGCTCGGCGCGATCATCGGCCCCGCGGGCTCCTCGGAGAGACGCCGGACGTTCGGGGCGGTGGGGGCGGGAGTTCTCGTTCTTCTCATCGTCTGGAACTTCATCTACTTCTGGCCGATCTACACGGGCACGGCGATCCCGATGGACCAGTGGCGGAACAGGATGTGGCTCGACACCTGGGTCTAGCCGGGTGAGAGCACGAGGAGGGGGCGGCCGGGGGCCGCGCCCACCAGGGTCAGGTGGAAAAGGGGGCAGGGCGGGATCCCGCGCAGGCGGCCGGGGGGTTGTG